>CAYSWK010000004.1:4527-58369 GCA_964434735.1 Microcaldota archaeon
CAAAAGATAAACTAGACGCGTTGATCGTTCAAGACATACGGGAAGCAATCGAATCCTTTGAAGGTATTCCTTCAGCACATGCACTTTCAAAAGTTCGTACTTATAGTGGTAACTTTATTAAACGACGAATCGATGAAAACAAAGTACTATCTATTGCACAAGAAACTGTCGCAGTAAAATATTTAGAAAAATTCTTTCAAGATAGGGCTAAATTTAGGGAAGCAGTTGCTACAAGTGGTGGTCTTTCAAGTGAATGTACTAAAATTAAGGTGGCACAGGATACGTTGTATGCGTTAGTTGATCAAGACATACGGGAAGCAATCGAATCTTTTGAAGGTATTCCTTCAGCACATGCACTTTCAAAAGTTTGTGTTTATGGTAAACGTTTTATCCAAATTCGAATAAATGAAAATTCAGCCCTCTTCCAAGCCTACTACGAAAAACAAGGTTTAACTCTTGATCAAGCTATAGAATTAGCGTTGCAAAGATCCATACAAAAAGAAGAAGTCCAACAAGCAGTCCAGGAAATATTGGAAAAGAGATTAACCTCTTTGTATGCATTCAGGGAAATGCTTGGAGTTGTAAGAGTATTTTCTGAGTTATTTCAAGCGGCAAGGCACATCCTAGAAGTTTCCTTGTATCCTGCCCCAGTAGGAAAAGCACTGGAAATGGATGGGCGGCCAAAAGTAACCTGTTATGAAGACCTAAGAATTGCAAAATTAATCAAGGAAGGCGCTGTCCAAGAAGTTTATAATCTAGTAGTCATTCAAGGAATCCACAGGTTAGAACAAGAAGAACTTAACCAATTGCTTACAAACATTAGAATGGCCTTGCCAGCAGGAACGAATGTCATTGTAACATATTCAACTAATTATGCAGTAAGTGAAGAGTTTGAAGCTGCTTTAGTGCAACGTGGATTTACTTTTCAACAAGACGGTTCAGGTCAATTAATTATAGAACCTCCAATCGGGGAAGAACTCCTCAATTTGGGAGTATCACCTGCTGATCTTTCAAGAATCAGGGCAAAATTAGTAGGATCTTCAAACGTTCTTCAATTTCAAACTTCAGAAGTAGCTGATGCGGTTGCCCAAGTCCCTTCCTTAGTAAAACTCTCAACTGAAGGCAACGGAAAACCGATCATCACAAACGGAACCACGTTAGATGTCCAAGATGCAGTTACAAACAGAATCACTTCAAAGCTAGTTGTTTCTCCCTCATCTCTTGCAGATTTCCCTAACCAGCCCATGATGATTACAGTTATGGATGGAGATATAACGTTTGCAGAATTAGGGTTTGACATGCATCCTGCACAGAAGAATAGTATAGAAGTTGTCATGTACCCAAGACGTCCAGTAGAAGGGATAGACTTGCGAAAAGTTGCAAGAGACGCGTTTGGTCGTAGAGCTCAACGAGATCGTTTGGGAATTAAACCAGGACAAATCAATAGAGTTTCTCTTGCACAATTAAAGGGATAATTATCCATCTTAAAGACTTATTGTACAAACATTGATCCGACGCCATAACCACGTCCTTTTTAAATCCTCAAGGGAAATAATACATGAGTTACTTTGATGCTCTTTTACGTGATGACCTATGGACATAATCATTAATGCGCTTCATTCTATTGCAAAAGTTTTGCCAAAAGTCAAGCCCCCGGCTACGCCGCCCTCAAGCAAGGATAGGCTCATGTGGACCGGCGCAGCGCTTGTGCTCTTTTTCATGATGTACCACGTCTCATTGCTTGGTATTAATGCGTCTGTTTATGAAAACCTTGATTTCCTCCAAACGATTACGGCATCAAGTATCGGTTCGTTATTGACCGCAGGTATCGGCCCTATCGTTCTTTCAAGCATTTTCCTCCAATTGTTCGTCGGTGCTGGGCTTATCAAACTTAATTTAAAAGTAAAGGAAGAGCGTGAAAAATTCCACGAGGTTCAAAAAATTCTTGCAATCCTTTTGGCACTTGTTGAAGCAGTCATTTATACGTTGTTTACTCTTCAGGGTGCATTGGTCCCCTTATTCCCCGGTGACGGTTTCATTTGCGAATTGCAATCTCCCAACGTCGGCGCAAACGGAATTATTGACTCGTTAAACCCGATTCTTAAAACAAATATAGTCGTTCCAACTCTTCAAGCATGTACTACTTCCCTTTTGGCGACTGCCACTTCAGCAGGAGTCGTAGGGTTTAGTGGAATAACACTTTTCCTCGTCATCCTTCAGATTGCGTTGGGTTCGGTTATTTTGCTTTATCTTGATGAAGTCATCAGCAAATACGGCCTTGGTTCAGGCATCAGCCTTTTCATTGCAGGCGGTGTTGCGCTTGCAATTGTAGGTGGTACCTTTGGCCTTATAGGAGGTGCAAACGGAGTTATTCCAACGCTTGTTCCTTCAGACGGTTCATCGCCTGGTGCTGATGCAATCCCTACGGCGCTTTTGATTCTTTTGCCTTTGCTCTTTACCGGATTGGTATTCCTTGTTTCAGTATTTGCGGAAGGGATCAAGGTTGAGATTCCTATCGCGTATGAGCAAGTGCGAGGAATCGGAAATAAGCTTCCCCTTAAATTTTTCTATGTGAGCAACATTCCCGTTATCTTTGCAAGTGCGCTTCTTTTGAACATGCAGCTTTTCGGTGCAAACATTTTACCAAAACACGTGGTTGAAGGATCATCGGTTGTTGATACGGTTGCTGCACAAGGAGATTTCATTTCAAAGTATATCGGGTTTGTCATTCCAGGTTCACAGCCAGGCCAGTATATTCTTGCTGACGGTCTTTTATATTTCCTTACTCCTCCACGATTTGGTGGCGCAAATTTCATGCAGCATATGACTTCTTTGGTGACAACGTCTACTCCGCTCAATGGAATCCCCGAGTGGGTACATGCACTTACGTATATTCTGTTCCTTTCGTTAGTTTCAATTCTTTTCGGTCTTTTCTGGGTTGAAACCTCAAACATGGATGCAAAATCAGTGGCGGGCCAGTTAAGTGATTCAGGGATCCAGATTCCTGGGTTTAGAAGGGACCCCCGTTTGCTTGAAAAGCGGCTTAATGAATATATTTTCCCACTTACTGTCTTGGGTTCATTTTCAGTTGGTTTATTGGCAGGTGTTGCTGACCTTACAGGTGCATTGGGAACGGGAACAGGTATTTTACTTACAGTAGGTATTCTTTACCGGATGTATGAGCAGATGGAACAATTGAACATGTTCGAGTTGTACCCTGCACTCAAAAGCATAGTTGGAGAATAGGTGCGATACGATGATCATCATAATGGGGCTTCCAGGCGCTGGAAAGAGCACGGTTCTTGAACGCATTAAGTCAGAACATAAGGAGTACGTAGTAAAAAACTACGGAGATTTGATGTTCGAAATTGAAAAAGAGGAGTACGGTATTAAGCACCGGGACGAAATGCGCACCATTCCGATTGAAAAGCAAAAGGAAGTACAGCGCATGGTTGTCGAATATCTTTCAACTATTAAGGGAAAATTTATACTTGATACTCATTGCTCAGTAAGCACACCCAAAGGATTCTTGCCTGGGCTTTCGCAGGATCTCTTGAAAGGAGTAAAAATCACAAGTCTTGTTTTGATTACTGCAGATCCCAAGGAAATTGAGGCACGCAGGGCAAACGACCCTACACGAAAACGGGACAATGATGATATTGCACTTCATGACCATATGAACCGCGCGTACTTGGCAAGCTATTCGACCCAAACGGGCGCACCTGCAGTTGTCATCTATAATCGCCAAGGGAAACTGGAAGACGCAGTTGCAAAACTTAAGAGCATTTTATAATTTACTCTTCTTTTTAAATTTTACCTCAGTAATCCGGCTATGGACTTAAAATATTGTCTTTTTTTCGTATTAGGATTATTTCTTTTAGTTGCAGGATGCACCAAAGCAGAGCTTTCGGGCGCTGCCGGCGTGCCTTTGGCAAAATCGTCTTGTACTGAGACGGATAAGGGAAGAGACTATTCAATACGCGGAGTTACAACTTCCACTGTTTCTGGAAAAACGATTCGTTCTACGGATGTGTGTTTGGATCAACGCCTTACCGAGTATTATTGTGACGGTGGAAAAACCACCTCCGAAAAGATAGTATGTCCTGAAGGAAAAACCTGCTCGAACGGTAAATGCGTTGCCGCTTTTAGTTGCGCATCGGTTTCCCACGGTGTTCGTGTTACTGATGCTTCTAGCCGTTCTACCATTAATTCTAATTCCTGTAATGACGATTATACAGTTAATACGTTTTCATGCACGGCACAAGGAACGGCCGTTTCCCAAACAAGCAGATGCCCGGAAGGCACTTTTTGTTCTACCGGAACGGTTGACGGCCGGCAAGTCGGCCAATGTGTTCGTGAGGTGGGTTGTGAACAGTATGATTCAAGCGTTATTGTTGCCAATTATCGTACTGATGAATCACAAGGTTATTCGGATTATTGTAGTGGCGGACGTCTTATCCGTACCTTTTGTATTGATTCCGCACCGTATTATTCCCAAAATTCAAACGATTGTCCGCAGGATCATTTTTGCCCCGAGGGCGGCAACAGATGCATTCCTGAAAATCAGGTTTCTTGCGAGCCCATTCAAGGTGAAGACGGAGCGTCTTTAGGGGTACGCATAACACGACTTTTAGACGGTTCGACTCAGGAAATACGCAGTTCTTGTATTGATTCCCAAACTATGCTTGCCTATGCGTGTGGCCAATCAGCATATGCACGCGAACAGTTTGAAGGATACTATTCGATTGCGCTTCCTTCCCGCGAAAGTCAGGAATGCGTTGATGGGCAATTCGTTTATTCGTATTCTTGCGAGAACTTTTATGATGTTCAAGGAAATCCGACTATTACTCGCGTCGTTAAAACCAATCGTGATGGTACACTTGAAGAGTTCCGTTCGCAATGTGTGAGCCAAAACTCAATTTCGCGAACAACCTGCATTGGTTCACACCGAATCCAAAATGAAACGGCAAGGTGCACCGTTTACGGCGGAAGGTACAACACCTGTGCAACCATTGACGGTATTGACAGGTGCATTTCACAGGTACAGTAATTTTTTATTTTTCTTTTTATGCTGAGAATTAATTGTAGTATTTATTTTTAGTTTTTAAAGAAGTAGAATTTAATTAGAATAGGAAAATTAAAGTTGAATTTAGGTAAATAGAGTGGGGAAACAGAGTGGAGCGGCCCACAAGAGGAGCTGCTGTTCTGTTTCCCCTTCGTATATAACGAGCGGGAACAAACCAAAGACCGAAACTGGCTGCTGGAAACGATTAGCCGATCAGGAAAACTGGCTACGATCCACGGATCATTATGAGGGGGGTGTGAGGAACGGAAAATAATTTGGGGGGTTTTCCGTTCCCCACGTGTTAGTTTCTCATAACGAGCATGAGGTTTTTTTATGACGGAAAGAAGAAAACCTTCTTTCCCACTTGCTGCTTTGCCAAGTATCCTTGGTCAACCAACCTGTTCATACGGGCGGATGCCGCATTGGTTCCGCGATAGTTGAATTTCGCGCGAACGTCCTCTGCAGTTGCCTTCCCTTTTTCTTTTATGAAGCTGATAATCTCAAGGTCCACATCAGGGAGCAGGGGTTCAGAGGAGGGGAGGTGTGTATTGATCTCTTCCATTATAGGTGAGACTTGAACGCCCTTGCTTTGAAGTGCCTCGAGTTTAGTCAGTATGTTCTTGAGTATTCTATTGGTGTTCTCGCGTTCCTCAAGCATTTTGTACATGAGGGTACCAAGAACTACCGGGTCATTGAACTTCTCAAGGTTCTGAGTGAGTAGGTCTTTGATTTCTGTTTTGAGAGCGGAAGAACCGCTATCTTTATATATGTTTGATCCGTTGTCTGGCATATCATCGCCGGCGCACGTTTTTGGTGCGTTTTGTCTACCTTGCGGTTTTGCGTTTTTTCGCAGCCGCATTCATCTCATGAACATATCTTGTTGATATCATGATATTGTCATGATAGGGTTTATAAATAGATCGTTTTTTTCTCATTTTACGACGGATGTTTTTTATGATTTTTGCATGACAGGAAGCATTTTGGGTTCATTTTGACCTGTTTTTGGTGCGTTTTTTCCCTTGTTGTCATGTTCGTGTCACAGGCATTAAGACCAAAAACATCCATTTTTAAACACTTTTACTCTCAGTTTAGACGATACTAATGGCTAAAGATTACTCTGAAATTGATGCAAAAATTTTTGCTGCGATACGAGGTTTAACTTTAGCAGCTAGTGATTTTCCCACTCTTGAAAGAATTGCCGAAGTAGTTGGTGTTACGGGGTCTACAGTTTGGTTACGCCTGAAGGATAATTTTGTTTTGGTTGCTGCACGTGAAGAGAAAGCAAAGGAAATTGCCTTGGGTTTACCTGAGTCGGATTTTATTTTGGAAACTTCAGGGTTGCGTAGTCTTCAGATGCGTGCACAAGATTCTTCTGTCGTTCAAAACGCAATCTTTGCTCGGATTGATGAAATTATTTTACGACGTTTGATTTCTTATTCGGGGTTTCCTACTTCTGTAGAACTTTCAGACGATGCTTTTTATCGGAGTCAATTAATTCAAAAGCGTATTAATACAAATCCTACTCTTAAACGGACTCAGGAAGAAAAAGCTTTAGCATACTCAGATAAGCTCACAGATGCGGAGTTTATTCAACAAACTGCTAAAGCAGGTGGGCTTCAAACACGGGCCATTGGTCTTGAATCCGTAAAAAATAATATCTATGCTCGCATGGACCGTCTTATTCTTGCAAAAATGCAAACTTCGAAATATGCCCCAACGGCAAATGCGCTTTCACAAATCGAAGAATTTTACAGTTCAAAAATAATTCAGTCAAGAATCGATGCCAATCTTGCATTGAAAGAAGCTCAAGATCGGCAGGGGGTGCGTTATGTAACTGATCTTTCTGAAAATGATTTTATTGCCCAAACTGCTAAATCAAACGGTCTTCAAGCCGAAGTGAAGTTTCTTGAAAAAACGGCTCGAGTGATTGGACAAAGAATAGATCAAATAATTTTAAGAAAAATTCAGGAATGTGAGGGAATTCCATCTGCAAGTAGTCTTTCTAGAGTCCTTTCTTATAGTATTGCGACAATCCAATCGCGTATTGATGAAAATCAAGAGCTTGTTCGCGCCCAGGGATTGAAATCGTTAGCATACGTTGACGGGCTTGCAGAAATAGATTTTATTAAGCAAACTTCAGGAGATAGCGTTTTACTTCAAAGAGACGCGTATCATCTTCCAACTGTAAAACAGGCAATAGACGCACGGATCGCAAAAATTGTTTTTGATCATATTATTTTGTTTGAAGGAGGTATTCCATATACTAATGCACTTGCACATATTCCCGGTTTTTATAGTCATCCTAAATTACAGGCAATTATCGAGGATAATCCTATTCTTAAAGATGCCCAAGAAGCAAAAGCAATCCAATACTTGGAAGGACTATCTGAACAGGAGTTTATCAGCCAAACGGCTCGAGCAGGCGGGCTTCAGAGTGAGTTGCAACTTTTTCCCAGAGTTCAGTTAAGGCTTTACGAACGCATTGATGCAATTATTTTAAGAACAATTAATCAATTCGAAGGTATCCCTTCAGGAAATGCTCTTTCAGAAATTGATGGGTTTTATGGAACTGGACTTATTCAATCTCGTATAAATGCAAATCCTTCTATTAGAATAGCTCAAGAAAAACGCGGAATTGAGTATGTTGAAGGTCTTTCAGAAGAAGAATGTATACTACAAACTGCTAAACTTGCAGGTCTTCAATCAGTAGTGCAAAATCTTCCAAATCTTCGGGCAAAACTTTACGAACGCATTGATGCAATTATTTTAAGAACAATTAATCAATTCGAAGGTATCCCTTCAGGAAATGCTCTTTCAGAAATTGATGGGTTTTATGGAACTGGACTTATTCAATCTCGTATAAATGCAAATCCTTCTATTAGAATAGCTCAAGAAAAACGCGGAATTGAGTATGTTGAAGGTCTTTCAGAAGAAGAATTTATTCTTCAAACGACAAAGAACGCATGCATCCAAGTGAACGCACAAGACATTCCAAACATATTAACAAAAATCTATGAACGCATGGATTTGATTATTTTAAGAAAAATCCAGGAATTTGAAGGAATACCTTCAATAGAAAGACTTAGCAATGCCATTAGAATTGGTTCCCATATACTTCATGCTCGTATCGACTCAAATTTAGCTCTTAAGCAAGCACAATTGTCGAAAGCAATCAAATATCTTGAGACACTTTCTGATGATGAATTTATTGAATCGACTGCCAAAACAGGGGGAACTCAAAACGACGTTCGGTTCCTTCCAGAATTAAAACCCGCGATCATTGCACGTATTGATGCAATTATTCTTAGAAAAATCCAGGAATTTGAAGGAATCCCTTCAACGAACGCACTTTCACGGATTACAGGGTTTTATACGGCTACCACTCTTCAGAGACACATTGACTCAAATCTTACTTTAAAACAAGCTCAGGAAGATCGGGGAATTGCATATGCACAAGGACTTTCCGAAGAGGATTTTATCCAGGAAACTGCTAAAAAGGCGGGCTTGCTTGCGAGTGTAAGAATACTTTCAAGGACACAAAATGCAATACTCATACGTATTGATCAAATCATTCTAAGAAAAATCCAGGAATTCGAAGGTAGTCCAACGTTTAATGCACTTTCAATTGAAGGATTTTATGGAAATAATTTTATTCAAGGTCGCATCGAAGCAAATCCTATCCTTTTCCAAGCATATTACGAAAAGAAGGGATTGACGTTAGATCAAGCCGTAGAACTTCAATTGGACAAAGGAGAAGGACGATCGGATGCAGTCACCGACATTCTTTCTAAACGGCTCAAGCAGCTCTTCGCATTTAGGGAAGTACTTGGGTTAGTCAAGTATTTCTCAGATGTTTTTGACCATGCAAAACAGGTCTTGGAAGTGTCCTTGTATCCTCAGCCATTAAAGCAGGCTTTGGAAATGGAAGGAAAAATTGTTCAAGCAGGTTCAGCACAATATGTTGACTTAAAGGAAGCACGCGCTGACCCAATAAAAGCAGCAAAGCAGGCAGATGTCGTTCTTTTGCAAGGAATCCATCGGATGACAGTTGCGCAGTTCAATGATGTGTTATTCGAAATACACAAAACTCTTCCCCCAGGAGCGGTTGTGTTTGCTACGTATTCGAACGATTATCGGTTGGCCGAGTCCGCACCCGATGCTTTGGCACAAAAAGGATTTACCTTGGACATTGAATGTTCAGGGCAACTCAAAATTCATGCACCAGAAACCGAAGTCTTGACTGATTTAGGCGTAGATCAAGACGACCTTTCACGTGTTAGAGCCAAGCTTTCAGGTTCAAGCAATGTCCTTTGTTTGTTAAGGAGTGAAGTTCTCAATCAAGAAGTAATCATTCCCGCACTTGAAAGCGTTGATTCTAGTTCTACCGGAGCTGCACGACCTGCGGTCATAATTCCGGGAGCAACGGTGCCAGAAGGAGCAATTCCCCATATTGACGCTTCGCTTACTACGAGCTTAAGAATTGCAAGTTCTTGCGAACCATTTATTCTTACCGTTATGGATGGGGAACAACGTGTTGCGGAAATCGGATATGGTGCAAATCCAGGCACAAGGAATAGACTTGAAGTTGAAACCTGCAAAGGATACGGAAGACTTCAAAAAGAATTACGTAGACAAGCACAAGAACTTTTAAGGGACTCTTCAAAACGTGCTTCTTTTGTTAATCCAAATAGTATTGTAAAAGTTCAACGAACGCGTTTAATTGCCTAATCCGCTTCTTTATATTCTTTTTCCTCTTAACAAAAAATATGACAAGACAAAAGTCATTTCTTTTTGTTCCCAAAGCGGCTCCGGAATCGTTTGATGTTGCGTCCTCCATCCTTTCTGCGTTCCAAAAAAGGGATTCAAGGAAATTAAGAAAACTCAATGACGACTTGGTAAAAGAGGCAGTCATTCATTTTACGAAGGTAATGTACGAATATGCCGTTTTATCATACGTGCTTTCAAAAATCCTTTCAAAGCCACGATTTCTTACGCCTCAATACGCACATACTATTGATAATATTTCCAGGCGTTTAAACGCACTTTCAAGAAGCAGGGATGCCGATGAACGAACAGCATTGATTCGGATAAAGGAGGTAAAATCCGCAATCCATGATCTTGAACGCCGTGACGAACGGTTTGTTTTGGACCTCATGACCAAGGGAAACCTCAAAGTTGCAGCAACATTGTACGCAAAAGGCGTTTCATTAGGAACTGCCTCAGAAATGACCGGAATCAACAAGCAGGAAATACTTGATTATGCAGGAAAAACGATGATGTTTGACCGGATAAAAGAGGAGAAAACTCTTGAGGATCGCATGAAGATCGTCAGACGTCTTACCGAGGTGTCTGCATGAAAAAAGAAATAATTTGTGATTCGAGTTCATTGATCTCAATAACCGATACGGGCCTTGACAGTTCACTTGAGTTTTTGTCCAAGGAGTTTGGAATCAGGTTCACCGTTCCCTCATCGGTAAAATGGGAAATGATTACTCGGCCTCTTGAAAGCGACCTTAAACAGTATGCTTTTTCCGCATGGAAAATTCAGTATCTTATTGATTCAGGAGTACTTAAGACCCACGATCCTATTCCTGAATCGCAGATCGAGCAGATTCTTTCCTTTGCAAATAATCTCTTTTATGTACGAGGTAAACCTCTTACACTCATTCACCGCGGTGAAGCAGAGATGCTTGCTCTTGCCCATGCGCAAGGCGTAAAACGAATTCTTGTTGATGAACGAACTACTAGAATTCTTATTGAAGCGCCTTTTCGTATGAAGGAGCACATGCAGCAGGAATTTGCTGTTAACGTTATGGTCAATAAGTCAAATCTTGAGGACTTTGCGGAGTTTTTTAAGGATGTTGAAATTACTCGTTCAAGCGAATTCGTCATTTTGGCATACGAATACGGATACTTTGATAAATTCGGTATCAACAAGCAAAAAGCCCTTGAAGGTGCACTATACAAATTGAAGTATTCAGGTTGCAGCATCGGATTTGATGAAATTTCACAGTTTGTAAAAGGTTTGAAATGAATGCCCCCACTTATCGTGCGGGATACGCGTGAAGATCCCGCCTTCGACTCTTTTTTTTCATTTCATGGTGCCCAAATCGAAGTAAAACAGCTTCTTATCGGAGATTTTATCTGTTCAGAAAAATTGGTTGTTGAACGCAAGACCCGTGAGGATTTTGAAAGCTCCATTGTAGACGGAAGGCTTTTCTCGCAAGTGCCTGACCTTCTTGCAAGCTACCAACGAGTGGTTTTGGTCGTTGAAGGTGAATTAAACGCAGACCGAATTCACAAGAACGCACTTTTAGGGGCATATGCGACCCTTGTTTCCGATTTTGGTGTGGCGCTTTTTTTCACCCGCAATAAGGAAAAAACCGCAGAGCTTATTTTTCACCTTGCACACCATGAGCAAGTATCAAAAAAACGGCCCATGGGCATTTTTGCAAAACGAAAAACAAACACGCCGTCAGAGACGCTTCGTGCAGTAATCGAGACTCTTCCATTGATGGGCCCAGGTTATTCAAAAAAGCTTCTTGCGCATTTTAAATCGCTTGCAGCAATTGCAGAAGCGTCAGAAGAATCATTGTGCGAGGTAATCGGCCCCAAGCGGGCAAAGATCGTTCGAAATATGTTTGTATATTCCTATTCTGATTCAGACGATGAAGTACAAAAAATCTGATATGCATTTTAATGTTGCGTGAAAAATCATCCCATGCTTTTTCAAGGTCTTTCGCCGCCAAAGGAATCCATCCTTCACGTATTCCATTCGGCCGAAGGCAGCATCGCACTCGATCACGGGAAAGCTGACGAAGCGTTTCTTTCGCATGCGCACTCCGATCACATAAAAGGCATACGAAAACGTGAATCAATAATTGCTTCAGACATTACGCTTGCGCTTGCAGACTTAAAAGCGAAGCCCAAGACTCTTAAAAACACCAAGCTTCTCAACGCAGGACACATTTTAGGTGCAAGGCAATTGCAGGTTGAGCATGACGGGTTTACGCGCGTATATACGGGTGATTTTTGCGTGCGCAATAGCATTATTACCAAAGGATGCGACATTCCACAGTGCGATGAATTAGTCATGGAAGCAACATATGGCGATCCCGAATACCGGTTTCCTGATTATGCAGATGTTTGCATGAATCTTGCGACCTGGGTTAACACTCACCCTTCCCAAAATATCATCATTGGCTGTTACGAGCTTGGCAAGGCCCAGGAGCTTGTGAAAGTGCTTAACGAGTACGCGCATACGACTCCCGTAGTCACAGAAAACATGGAATTTTTCTGTTCAGTGTATGAAAAACACGGGGTCCCCTTAAAGCGTGCAGTAGTTGGAAGCGCTGAGGCCGAGGAAATCATGCGCCATTCGTTTGTTGCGCTTGTTCCCATGCGCCATGCAAAGAGGTATTTTGCAAAACGGCTTTGTGAAGCATTTGGCCGTGAAACGCTTGCTGCAGTTACTACGGGGTGGGCGTTGAATTACCGTTTCAATGTTGATGCGGCATTTCCCCTTAGCGACCATGCGGATTTTTATGATCTTAAGCATTTTATAGAACAGACGGGTGCCAAGAAAGTTTCTTTTTTTTGTGGAGACGGGAGCAAACTTAAAACAACTATCCCTGAAGTATCCTTTATCTAATGAGCTCTCGTATTTCCTGTATTGTTTTTTCTTTTACCATGTTTGAAGTGATTTCCCGCACAAGTATGATTCCTTGTTTCATAAGCTGGGCCTTTTCATGCGTTGAAAGCGTATTTAAAACCGTAAGAGGGTACATTCCTTTTTTGTCAACCAAATCCTTTATCCCGTTGTTTTTGGGATAATCCCAGGAAAGCAGTTTTATGTTTTTTGATTGTGCATATGCAATAACATCTTTTGTGAATTTTGCATTTGTTGCAATCATGATGTCCGTTACTTTATTTTTTTCTTTCCCATGCGTAAACCCGTCCTTGATATCTAAAAATCGGGCATATACGTACAGTGCCGTTTGTATTGAGCACCTCATCCATGCGTTTGCATGGAATTTGCATTCAACCGCAAGAACTTGGTTTCCCTTTATTGCGAGTACGTCCATTTCATGGGTTATCACTTGGCCGTTGAGGACTACGCGCGTTCTGGTTTGGTATCCTTTTTCAGTAAGGATTCGTGCCATAAAATCCTCAAAATTGTATCCTGCAGGTCCCAGGTCGCATATTGCGCGTTTCAATGAGTACCGTGAAGCAATGCTTGGTTTTCTTTTTTTGAGTTCACTAAAAACGATCGAATATATTTGGCCCGTACTCATGCCGTCCTTTACTTTTTTTGAGAGGATGCTTAAGATGTCTTCAATATCCTGGTCAGGAGTTTTGAGCCGTACAAGGGTATCCCTGATCTTTTGCTCATTGAATTCCACTTGCGTTCCATCTTGTTTGAGTACAAGAACCATCACTTTTCTGTTACTTCCATGCTTTAAAAATGCTTTGAACCAGAAAATAGGTATTGCGCAAGCATTTTTGGTCGCCGCTTAGCAGTTTTCAGTCTTAAAACCGAAAAACCACATAGAATCTCGGAACTGAAAACCCTAAACTCAAAACGACCAATTGATCCATTGTATGGCTACGATGGCGTAGTGGTAGCGTGGGAGGTTGTGGCCCTCCAGACCCGGGTCCGATTCCCGGTCGTGGCCCTTTTTTTATCCTGATCAGCTGAACCTGTTCGTTTCCAGTCTCCAGTTTTGGGTTTTAGTTTTGCTATTTAGTTATAAATCTTCTATGCAAAGAATATGTTTGTATGGTTCTTTTAACGTCTCAGGACTCTGTTCTTAAAACCAGCATGATTGCTCCCTCTTTTGAGTTGCAAGGTGTTGACGGTAGAGCGCACTCACTTGCGCAGTTTGCAAACAAAAAGGCAATTCTTGTCCTTTTCATGTGCAATCACTGCCCTTACGTTATTCCCAAGATGGAGTATTTTGTCCAGTTGCAAAAAGAGTATGGCCCTAAAGGACTACAAATTCTTGCAATTAACTCAAACGATCCTTCTATCCGGCCCGAGGACAGTTTTGACCATATGAAAAAAACGGCGCAGGAAAAAGGATTCAATTTTCCCTACCTTTTTGATGAAACTCAAAAAGTGGCACGTGCCTATGGCGCAGTCTGTACTCCAGATCCATTTCTTTTTGACAGTACTGGCAGTCTTGTGTATCACGGCCGCTTTGATGATGCTCATGGTAAAAAACATTCTGAAGGAACAACGCGCGAGATGGAAGATGCAATAAACCAATTGCTTGAAGGAAAAAAGATAACGATTCCAACCCATCCGTCAATGGGCTGTTCGATCAAGTGGAAATCCTAGGTGAAACGCATGGGAAAAAATAACTTCATGTTCATTCTTGATGCCATCATTTCACTTGCCCTTATCTACATAATTCTCCAGTATGTCGGCCTTGATGAGTTCCTTAAGGAGGTTTCATCAATAAAACTTGTTGAGCTTGGGCTTTCAGTCCTTTTTCTTCTCATCATGTTTCTTGGTATGTCGCTTCGAATCAGGATGCTTCTTTCGCACTTTGGTACTCCCCTTTCATTCATTGATATTTTGCGTGCCCATTGGGTAGGTATGCTTTTGGCTGATTTTACGCCCGCACGAAGCGGGTACTTGGCAGTTGCAGGAATTCTTCATACCAAGCATAAAATTCCCCTCAACAAGGCAACACTTGCAATCCTTGGTCCTCAGATGCTTGACTTTATTGCAAAAGTAGTTGCGGGTTCGGCAGCGATTGTTCTTCTTCTTGGCAACTTCATAAGGGACGATTCCTCAAGCTGGATATTGTTTGCAGGTGCAGGAGTAATGTCCATCGGAGTCATTGTTGTTCTTTTGCTTTTATTTTCAAAACCGTTCCTTAATCTTTTTTCATTTGCCAAGAAACTTCCCCTTGCTGATAAAATCTATGGAATATTTGAGCATATGCAAGCCGATTCCCACTTGGTGCTTTCAAAGCTTCCGCAATTGCTTGGCATTCTTATAATAACGTGGAGTGCCAAGGCATTTTCCTGGTACTTCGTTGCAAAATCATTAGGGATTACGCTTAACCTTGGTTTCCCTGAACCCCTTTTCTACTTTCTTTTCCAGCCGTTAATCACCATTGTTGAATTTATGCCTCTTCCAACTATTGCAGGGCTTGGATTTTCAGAGGGCGCAAGTATTGCCGTTTTTGGTGCGTACGGAGTTATTCACGCAAAGGCGGCCGCATTCGGCTTATTGGCGCGCTTTAAAACAACTGCAGTCAATTTGATTGCGATTCCCGATGCCTTGGATGCGATAAAACGAATAAAGCTGTAGTTTTGATTGGGGGCTAGTCTCGTTTTATTTCAATGCGTGCTTTCCGATTTTGTTTTTCGCCAAGCCACACTGCAAAGGTGGTTCTGAAAATTCGTTTGCCTTCCCGTTCGCCAAATAATTTGCGAGTAATAATGACGCGGTTTCCTTTTGTTTCGATGAACGCAAGCGCCGCTTTCATATTTCCAACGTATAAGTCTACTCCTTCTTTTTTCTCCTCGCTTTTTGATACGTATGTCACTGCCGACAAGTCTCGTTCCCATGCTTTTGAGGCCATGGCTACTTTCTTTGGGTCGCCCCGGATTTGAACGATTGCTTCAAAGTATCCTCCTGATTTGCGCGAGCAGGTTGGGCAGCTGTTCCGGTCGAACTCAAGTGCAAGCGGTTCCCAGATAGTTTTTTCGTCACCGCTTGGGGTTTTTATGGTAATGCACAATTTTCTTTGCACATGGTCATACCGTACTGCAGAAATGCTTCCCTTTGTTTTTGATTTAATCATTTTGTCAAGGCGTTCCTCAGAGTAGGGGACCCATTCGCCCGCACAGAGCATGCGGTCGCATTGTTTGCATACGCGTACCTGGAATTTGGTAGGCGTTTGAATACGAATCGGGTAGCAGTCGACGCAAAAGCTTTCAAGAAACTGCTTTTGGTTTTCGTGTGCCCCACATTTTGGACAAATAAGCATAATATCTACTACTAAGACAACACAAATCATTTATATATACCCTCTGTTTATTCTCTCCTGAGAATCATGGGTAACATCAACAAGGCCGTAAGCCTTACCAATATCTTTATCGCCCTGCCACCTGTGCGTCACCTTCTTTTAGGCATTTTTGTCCTGGGGTTTGTTTTTGGCATTTCACTTGATATTGGAAAACAGGCAGATCCGGTTGCCCTCGTTGTAACGGGTTTTTCAGACGGGCTGTTCCTTCTATCTATTCCTGCAGTAATTTCAGCAGTTCTCATTAAAATATTTATAAAGCAGGTTCCTTTCAGGAGAATTCTTGCAACGACCCTTGCAGGTGAAACGCTTTATGCCATGACCTATCTTGGTGCTTATTTTTTCTCATCAACTGAACCGGGTTTGCAACACCCTCTTCTTTTCATAGGCACTGCGCTTGCATTCATTCTATGGTATGCTGTTGCGCGGTTGGTATTCATCGTCCGTTTTCGGGCGCTCTTGTTTGCAAGCATTCAATTGATCGTTCATTTGGTATTTTTACTTTCAAGCCGGATCTTCATAACGGGTAATCTTGAAGATGCGCTTTTGAAGTTTTCACTTTCAAGCCTTTTGCTTTGGGGCGTTCTGCACCTTTTCTTCATCATCATAAATGCCCCTATGAAGCGCAATTTCGGAATAACGAGCGTTGATGCTATTGGTTTTTTAGTCGGCCAGTGGCTTTACAAGACAAATACGATGGAAAACGCATTCCAAAAAGTTGGCCAGCAGGCAAAAACGTTGTTTTCAAATCTTGCATTCAAACGTAAGAATGATACGGTCTTTTTTGTGACCCCCTATGTTCATTATGGGCCGTTTGGTACGCTTGGAGGAAGCGAATTTTCAGCGCACATTAGCGAACGCATTGAATCCTCAAAAGGACAAAAGGCATTTGTTTTCCATGGTACGGTGACTCATGACCTTAATCCTGTTTCATCGAGTGAAATAAGCAAGGTTATGGAAGCATTTGATTCATCCGTCAAATCCATGAAGTTTTCTTCAAGCACGGTGTCCCTTAGGACTGGTGCGTATGAAGAATGCCGCGCCGAATCACTTGGTTTCAAGAACCATTCGTTCATTTCCCTTACCCGTGCGCCCCATACGACCGAAGACGTTCACTTTGGCCTAGGCCTTTCCATTATGAGCGAGGCAGAAAAATACGTTAAGGAATGCACGCTTGTCGATCAGCACAATGCCGAAACCGGAGATATAACCAGTTTTGAAGTGAATGATCCTGTCGGATTTTCATACCGAAGTGCAGTAATTGATGCATTGCTTCAAAAAGAGAAGGAAAAATCGCTATCGGTCGGTATTTCCTTCCGCCCTGTTTCATTGCCTACTTTTGGGAATGCAGGAATTAAAGTTGCAATTTTTTCCTCAGATCCCGAATACATCCTTATTCTTCTTGATTCGAATGGAATTGAACCGGAATTCAATTCAAAAATCCAGTCGGAAATACGGGCACTTGGAAAGTCCCATTCCCGGGACTGGCAGGTTTCAGTCTTTACTACGGACACGCATCAAAACAATGGTGTTCGCGGCGTTCTCAATCCTGTCCGTGAAGATCCTGTTCTTCTTGAAGAAGTGAAAAAGGCAGTTATGGAAGCATATCATGATATGCAGCCTGCCCAGTTTGCTGCTTCAAAAACCTGGTTTGACATTTCTGTAATTGGGCCAAAGCAATCAATCGAACTTATTTCAACGGTCAATTCGGTTGTTGCCGTATCAAAGATTCTCGGGCCCCTTTTGTTGCTTGCAGGCATTGCAGCCGTGGTCTTTTTGGTAAGTAGAGTCTTGTAGTTTTACGTTCCGCCAATAAACCGAAGCGTATTCCTTATTCCGGGTGCAAAGCCGATTATAACTATTACTAATGCAATAAGGTTATGGTCGTTTTCGGATAGTTTCTCTTTTGAAAGCATCCGGGCAATCACAAATGCAAGCAGGCATTTGACAATATAGAATGTGATATATGTTCCTATGAGTTCACCAATAAATGTTGAAACGACATGCTGCTCAAAATAGCTTATTCCCGTGAGCACTGTTCCAAAGTCTATCGAAATCCAGGTTGCTGCCCCGTCAAGCGCCTGGCCCATCACCATTAACCCGTATAGTCCCTTTCGTGCATCTTTTTGAAAATAGTTTCGTGCGATATATGCAGGAATAAGTGCGAGTATAATTATAGGTACGATAAGTACAAGATGTTTAAGCACGGGCAGTACGAGGATGAAATGGAACAAGAAGAGGAGTATTCCTGCAAAGAATCCGTATTCTGGTTTTTTGAGTGCATGGCTTAGGAATATGCTTGCAAGAAAGAGCAAAGCAACGATTACATATATCCCTGGTGTAACGGTAAAGAATCCGTAGTTGTATATTCCGCTTGAAAGCACGAATTCGTGTAAGGGCGTGGCCGCTACAAAAGAATGATTGTCTATACTATCGGTGACTACTCGCATGGTTGAGCCAAAAAGAACGAACACGAGCGCCGTTTTTACAAAATTTGAGTCAATTAAAATTGCCCGTTTTTTGAGTTCCTTATGTATGATATAGAGGCTTACTAATGCAATAAGTGCGTACGTTATGGTGTTTATCGAATTATACCCAGTACGCGTGACGATTGGTTGGATAAAATACTGGTTTATAAATTCTTCTATCGACATATAAAACCACATATTTGGGGGATTTGCATTCATATGAAAGGAAGAACTATTATTAAAGACACCTCTTGTGATGCCGTTTCGATACTTCTTGACCGGGCACAAAGCACCTTTTTCAAGGTTCCTGAGCTTGGGAAACGATACGTAGTTATGGCATTTGAGCTTGTTAAAAAGAACAAAGTACGTCTTGACGAGTCTCAAAAACGACAATTTTGTAGGAAATGTAAAACGCCTTGGATTCCTCAAAAGACCATGAAAGTCATATTCAATAACTCAAAGAATCGTTTTGAAGCAATCTGCACCTGCGGGTATAAAAAACTTTTGCGCTCGAAATAACCTTGCAGACAGTTGCAGTGAATTCCATGGATTTCTACTCGCTCGTATCCAAAGAGATGGCCCAGGTTGAAAAAGACATTCAAGCTCTTATTCCTCAAAAGCCAAAAGAAGTGTACTCCTTTATCCCCTCCTTTATTTCACGCGGAGGTAAAAGAATGCGCCCTTTGCTTTCCATCCTTTGCTGCAATGCATTGGGGGGAAATAGCCAATCAGTCATTCGTCCGGCCGCCATTCTTGAAGTTTTCCATAATTTTACGTTAATCCATGATGATATTGAGGATAATTCCCTCTTAAGGCGGGGTGAACCAACCCTTCATATCACGTACGGCATTCCCATTGCGCTCAATTCCGGAGATGCATTATATACTTCACTTTGGAAATCTATCTTAAGCTTACCTTTAAGCAATGACAAGATTGTTGAGCTTGGGCATATGTACGTAAAGGGATTCCAGGACGTAGTTGATGGCCAAGGCATTGAGCTTAACTGGTATCATTTGAATCGTCTTGATATTTCTGAAGAAGAGTATTATTCGATGGCAGGCGGTAAAACGGCCGCACTTATCGGTCTTTCGTGCGCTTTAGGTGCAAACTTGGCCGGCGCTCCAAAAGAAGACCAAGAACGTATGAGGCGTTTTGGGGTTGACATTGGACTTGCCTTTCAAATTCAGGACGATGTCCTTAATCTGACGGGTGTTGAGGAAAAATACAAAAAAGAGATTGGCGGGGATATTGTTGAGGGCAAGCGTACGCTCATGATTATTCACGCTCTTGCAACGTTGCCCAAGCAGAAAGCCGATTCCATCCGTAAAATCCTTCTTTCAAAGGAAAAAAGCAAAAAGGACGTTTCATTCATAATCGATCTTTTAGTTTCAAGCGGTTCTATAGAGTATGCAAAGGAAAAGGCATCCAACCTGATTCTCGATGCAAAGGCCCAGCTTTCACATCTTAAAGATTCCCCGTATAAGCAGGCTCTTTTGGCAGTTTCAGATTTTGTTACGAGTAGGGAAGCGTAACTTATTTTGCCGATTTTCGAGCCTCAATGATTTATAAACATTTATGGCGTTTTCAGTTGCATGCGACGCTTTTTGCTCATTTCAATCCTTTTGGTTTCGGTGTTTTTTTCCGCATTCAATCCTTCTGAATTTTTGTATGCTGATGAAACTTCTGCTTCAATCTCGTATGAGAATTTTACTCGTCTTGGAAGCCAATATTCATTGGTTAAAATTTCAGGTCAACCAACTTTTTTACTGTCAAATGGCACTCTCATTAATGATTCGAATCTTATTGACTCGATTATAACTCCTTATTATCGTGAGCAATATTATCTTACTGATTCAGAAATTGAGGAACTCCGTAATCTCATTTCATTGTATAACATAAGTAGAAATGATGGTGATATATTTCGTGATAAGGAAGAATATGTGTGCCGTGAGGGGTTGTTCCTTAATGGCATAACGTACGGGAATGAAAAGGTTACTTGTGCTACTGAAGACGGTTGTAAAAAATTATCAATGATTATTTACAATGCTCCTTTCGCAGAAGGCATTCGAAGAAATTTTGCCATTGAGACGTTTGTTGGCTTTATGATGGACTTTAGCAGTGCCACGTTTGGAAACGATGAATTATTATCAGCAGATTATCAGCTTTTATTGGATCTTTCACCTTCGAATGCGCACACCTCCCTTCAAACAATAAAATCCTCTATACCTACCATCAATGCAAATTCAGTCAGTATCGAATCTTCAATATTTAGGACCCCTCGTCGTAATGATGATGCTGACCGTGCAAAGTGCATTAATGAAAATTGTCTTGGCCTTTGTCCAGATCTTAACATGAATGAGACGTACTTATCTACTTTAGATTCAAGATTGGACGTGTATCTTTCAAGACTTACTGTTGTTTCTGATTTTACTCAGGCAAGCAAAACGTTAGTTGAAAATTCAAATGCACGCATGGAGTATGTGACGGAGGGTAAGGAAGCTGCACGGCTTACGCAGATTTTTGAACCTGTCAGGCGCCGCGCAGTTGAAGTATTATCTCAAGCAAAGATTGCCCAATCCCACGTTAAAAATACAAAGTTTTCACAGGACATTGTCCTTCTTGAATCAAAATTGGCAAAAATAAATCAATCCATCCAAAACCGTTTGTTTGAAACAGTGCTTTCTGATATCGAACAGGTGGATTCGTCAACCCAAGACCTTTTATCTCAAAGCGATTCTCTTGAAGTGATTTATTCTTCTGCTCTTACGGCAAAAGACGATGCGGATGCCGTTTTGTTCCTTCTTGAAATTCGGGAGATTTCAGATGAATCGCAAGACAGGTTTGCAGGCATTAGAAGCAATATCTCAACACTGAATGCCCGTTTTGCCCCCGGCCTTACTGAAGGGGAATATGTTTCATTTAGGGACAATTACCT
The DNA here is from genome assembly GCA_964434735.1 of Microcaldota archaeon. GTDB lineage: Archaea > Micrarchaeota > Micrarchaeia > Anstonellales > Bilamarchaeaceae > CAYSWK01. Next base: position 26,038 of record CAYSWK010000004.1, read on the forward strand.
TGCAACTTCTACTGAGGCCAACGCATTGCTTGAGGAAGAGCGTTCAAGACCCATGACTGCAACCGTCTCAAAAATACGTGGTTTTTCACGAAGGGTAAACCACGGCCTTGAAAATTTCCTTATTTTGGCAAATGCTCAGGATCTTCCAAAAACTACCGATCCAAAAATTTTCTTTGGTTCGTTTGCAATCATTAATTTTGTTTCATTTACTTCGCTTGCAGTCCTGATGTTTCTTATGATTTATCGTGCGTTTGCGCCAAATAAGATCGCGTTAAGCTTTTTATTTGCACTTTTAAGTGCGGCAATCTTGATCTTTTCAGGCATATTATTTATCTATACTGAAAAGACTGCAAACAACGCGGATTTGGGCGAATTCCTTGATGAAGTGTCTCATAGTAATATTACTACGGTCTTTGTCGACACACGCGGGGCAGAATCTCCTCAAGTTATGCTTGATTGCGCCAATAGGGTTGTTTCTGGACTTGAAGATAACAACATCAGCGTTCATTTCTTTTCCATTTCTCAGAATGAATGTGTTGATGTGCGCACAGGCACGCCTTCAAGAGTGTGCAATAATCTTGCAACAAACACAACCTCTATCTTCATGAATTATTCGCAAGTGTACCATAAGCCAACGTTTAAAACAGTTTTCCAACCACATGCATATATTTCAGGAAATACTATGAATTACAAGCTCTGCCCATTAGGGCTTGTACTTGAGGGTTGAGAATATGAATTTACCTTTTAATAAACATGTTTTGATTACGCTTGTGCTGTTAATCGCAGTAGTTGTTTTTGGAGTAATTGTACTCATGAAAGAACCTGTTGTCGAGCCCTCCGTTTTCATTTCACATCTTGCGCAATCTCCCAAGGTTGTCATTGTGCAGGACTTAAGAGGCGCAACTTCAGATCTCATTAGGAAAAACATTCAGCAATGTGGCGTTGATTTTGCCGGGAGCCAAGGGCTTGCGCGCAAAGAGCTTGTTATCTCAGCATATGAAAAAGACTTGTGCATCACTATGGAGGGAACATTCCCTATTTCAAAATGTGAGTCAGAGTATGCAACTTTGACAAAGATTTTCATTTCTGCAGGCAAAGAAACCCGTTTCTTTAATGATAAGATGATCGTAGGCGTGCAAGAACAATATGTTCCTTTGGATTGCAGAGTAAATATTGTATCTTAATTTTTTGTTTATTTTTTAGGATAAACTTAGTATCTTGTTTTATACTTTAAGAATGCGCCAATCCCAGCAAATCCGTTGAGGAATTGACTTCCTTCAGACGTTTCAGTTGATATAATCTCGACAGGGACTTCATTTTGATGTGCCAAATCCATAAGTTCGTCAAATAAAGAAATGGTTTCCTTTAGCCGTGCGGTCTCGCCATTTTCTGTTTGGAACGTGTCTTGTAAGGGGGTTTTGCTGACTTTTTCGATACGTGCGCCTTGAGGAGTTTCATATACATATTTTTTGTACTCTATACCTTCTGAAAGAAGAACTTTTTCAGCTTGCCTGGTTTCTAACGTTTCCCGAACCTGTTTTTCACCGTATGTGGCAAGCCCGTCCTTTACTACCTCGCGTATGAACTTGTCGATGATTTCTTTTTCGGCAACTGCTTCTTGTGCTTCAAGTATTCCGCCGCTTTTTGCTAAAGCTTCGCGTATGCCATATTCCTCCGTGTAGCCCGTGTCAACGACTCCAAGCACTTGTATTTGGTAGTTAAACGGCTTCATTTTAAGGAAAAAGTCCTTTGTGGGTCCAGGTCCGCCGATGACGACTCCCTTTATTTTTCCCACATAATACTCATCCATCGTTTCTCCTACTTTTTTGTAGAAGTATTCGATGGATTCCTCAATAAGTCGCTCATACCTTCGTGCCGACTGACCACCGACTTTTATTTTTGCGTGTGCATGGCTTATTACTTTTTTATGAATTTGTATTTGCGTTCCACGCACGGTTGCAATGGTCGCTTCACGTCCGTCAAGAACCACGATTCCAAAGCTTTCCTTTGAATCCATCATTGACGTAAGCGGGTCAAGGAAAAAACGGCTATCGCATCGGTACGTCCCTATTGATAGTTTTTGAATGGGTTCAAGCCAGAACAATTCAATATCTGTTTTTGCAGGATTGTCGGAAACATTCCCGCAAAAGACCGCAAGGCCGTTGGGCGGAGTTTCCCTGAAAATTTTAAGATGCTGAATTATTCGTTCAAGCGCACCCGTAACGTTTAATCGTGTTGATTTTGATTTAATGTTGCTTGCCTGGCTCATTTCTTCGCGCAATTTGCCGCCCATTTCATGCACTTGCGCACCTGCGGGAATATACACTGAGATAAGCTCAGTTCCACTACCTCTAAATTCGGAAAGTTTTCTAACAGTTCTTTTGAACTCAAACGTTTTTTGATCCTCTGCCATGAAAACGACTCGATATTATTATTTTTTCGGTCTGCGTAGGAAAAGTATTAACCCTGCAACGATTGCAATCCCTATTACGATGATAGGTAAAAGAGACCCATTTCCTTCATCCGCAGATTTTATTGTTATTTTGCTTGTTATGGGGGAATATCCTTCCTTTTCAGCTTTAAGCGTATATTCTCCCTTTTGTAAGGAAAGCTTTAATGAACCATCGACTGTTTTGGCATTTACGCCATTTACCGTAATCGTGACGTGCTCGAGGGCTTTTCCGCGGTCATCGGATACGCTTAGTATTATTTCCTTGTTTTCAATAAGGTTTCCATCTAGGTTCATTCTCATTTTTTGAATCGGAATGCTTGGATCTTTGTAAATTTCTATTTGGCCGTATGCATTTCCTTGAGTTCCTTGGGAATCCGTAGTTCTGCATTCTATGGTGTCTGAGAAGTCCTCAAAGAGCGTATTGGGGATAAATGTGAAATATATTCCGTCTTTTTCTTCAAGTGATTTCCATTCGCCTTCGTTTACTCTCACTTCAACGGATGCAATATCCGCCGTTTTACTAAATGCAGCGACTTCTATTTTTTGTTCCTCTTTCCCTATTACTGTTTGACCGTGAGGAGTTATGATCGAGCATCCTTTATCAACTTCAATAAGTAAGACTTTTCCTGTTGAGTCGCCTACTATAAGCATATTTTGAAGGCGTGTGCCTAACCCTACGACCGTTCCGCGTATGGGGTAACTAAATACGGGCAGGCCTTCTTGGTTAAACATAATCACTTGGTATTTGCCTCCAAAAACAATGCCTTCTTGTCCTGTTAGTTTGAGTGTGACGGGGGGCGTATTTACAAAATCGCCGTGGGGCGTTGCATATTTTTCATCCGTTATTCCATTGACACGGTGCACGCTCCAATCCGTTGTTGCAACCCAGACATTTCCTTGACTTATTATAGGTGTGGCCGCGTATCCTTCTAACACTGTTCTCCAGAGGATATTCCCTCCGTTTGAGACTGCAACAATTTCTCTATCTGTTGTTCCTACATAAATAGTATTTGCGCCAGCTACGGGGCGTTTCCATACGGTTCCAACCTGCGTACGCCAGGTTATGCCTCCGTTTTGATTAATCATCATTAGTTCGTTTCCTTTGCCAAAAACAATATTATGGTTAAATATAATCGGTTCGGTAAACGTATTATTTTCAGCATATATCTTGCTGATGTTTCCTGCACGAAGTATTTTGAAAACTCCCGCATTGGTCGTTGCATATAGTATGTCCCCATCTGCCGTAACGCCATAGAGTATGCTTGCAGGCAGCATTGAATTGAACCGTATCGATCCGTCTGAGCGAAGCACCATTATTTTTCCGTTTTGAGTAAAAATGGCTGTTTCATCACCAAGGACAAGGGGAGTTAGTAATGAAGGGCCAATATATCTTTTCCAAATCGGCTTTCCATTTTGGGCGGATAATAAATGTACAAATCCATCTTGGGAGCCAATAAGAATTCCTGTTGAAAATGAAACGCCGTTTGTGCTTGAAGGGGCATCAAGTTGGTATTCCCATACTGTTTTGGAGAATGAGATGGTTGCCAAACAAAACAAAAGAATAATAAGAGGTTGCAGTCGCATGCATACCATTTTGATATTTAGGTTTAAATGCGTTTACTTAAGGGCGCTGTCGTGCATTCCCTTGTCAAGTTCTTTCATAAACGCCTTTCCGTCTTTTCCTTCAATGGTGATTCCCATGCTGACACAGGTACCTACAACTTCTTTGACTGCATTTTTTACGTCGCCGCTCAATGATTTTTGATTCATTTTTGCAACTTTGACAGCACCTGTTAATGAAAGGTTTCCTGCCTTTGCAGCTTTGTGGTCCCCTGCTCCTTTTTCTATTTTTGCCTCTTTTTTGATGATTTCGGCTAAGGGCGGGCTTCCTACTTCAATGTGGAATTCCTTGGTAACTGAGTCGATGATGACTTTTACCGGAACGTTCATTCCTGCGAATGCCTTTGTTGCTTCGTTTATTTTTTGAATGACTTGGGGTACAGGTACTCCCATAGGAGCAAGTGATGGTCCAAGAGGTGGACCGGGGGTTGCTTTACCGCCTTCTACCATTGCATTAACGATCTTTTCTGCCATAAAATATTCACCTTATAGTAATAGTTTTAACGACTAAGGAATTACTATTTGATTCAATGCCTTTTTAAATCCAGCGAATAGGGTTTCCTCAGGGTTAGAATTCGCTATCCCCATCCTTCAAGTTTTATTTTTTTGGGATCTGCGCCAAGTTCAAGCGCTATTTGCTTGAAGGCCGTAACCATCTGGAGTGGTCCGCAAAAATACCAGCTTGAATTTTGAGGGTCCTTTACGTATTTTTCAACTAATTCCTTGGAAATTCTGCCCCGTTCGCCTTTCCAAGGGGAACCTTCTTCTTCACGCGTAAGAGTATGTACTATTATGAACCCTTTTTGTTTGAACGTTTCAAGTTCCTTGCGGTAGAGGATGTCCTTTTCAGTTTTATTGCTGTAAATAAGTACAACTTCGCCCTTGATCTCTTTATTTCGTATATATCGAGCCATGCTCATCATAGGGGCGATTCCAGTGCCTCCTGCAAGTAAAACGGTTTTCTTGCTTTCAGAATACGCAAAATGCCCGTAGGGACCGTCAACTTCAATGACGTCCCCCACGCATGCCTTTTCAAGAAGGGACGTGAGCTGTCCTTTTTCCATTTTTATGCAGAATTCAAGAATTCCGTCAGGTGAAGGTGCAGACGCTATCGAATAGGGCCTACTGATAGAGGTTGTGCCATTTTTTTTGAGCGCAAGTTTTGCAAATTGTCCGGGTAAAAAAGAATCAAGTTTTTGGCCGCAAGGCGTGAGGGTATATACTCGTACTTCTTGTCCGTCAGGGGTTATTTTTGATATGGAATACTCCGCTTTCATGGTTTTTGGCTTTGCAGACTACGTTTTTAATACTCATGCACGATTAGGTGTGTATGAATACGGCAAAACTGCTGCCTGGCACGGATTATTACGAGCAGATATATCTCTTACTTATGCAGACGGCCCATTTTTACGCCCGAAATATTTATGACAGGTATCTTGATTCCGGGCTTGACCCGTTTCGGGTTTCTTTTGAGGAATTCTGGCGTACCTTTGAAGGAAGAAAGGAAGTGCTTTTTTCCTCCCTTGGTTCAGAAGTTCGCCGTGCCGTAATTCTTGCTTCCAAAGACCAATTTGATGATGAAGCCTATCAGACATTTGTGCGTGAAGTTGAGCGCGAGACGTGGAATTATATTTATGGTTATTTTGTGAAGCCCAAGAAGTGAGCGTATGAAAATTCCTTGTTATGTAGTTACGGGTTATCTTGGTGCCGGTAAGACCACGTTGCTTAATCATCTGCTTGTAAATACGTCAGTTAAGCTTGCAGTCATAGTTAATGAGTTTGGATCTGTTCCCGTTGATGGGAAAATCATCCGGGGAAAGAGCGTTACCATGACTGAGTTGGCAGGCGGCTGCGTTTGTTGTTCAATGTCAGGTGAGCTTGACGAGGCGGTTAAGGAAATCATCTCAAAAGTTAAGCCTGAAGCAATTGTTATTGAAACAACCGGGGTTGCTGAACCTGCGGCACTTGAAGATGAATTTTTTGCTTCAAACAAAGACGTTTTCCTTTCAGCCATTATTACTATTGCAGATGCGGATGCGCTTGTCAGGTATCCTTCACTTGGGCATACGGGGAGGCAGCAGATCGAGCGTGCGGATATTTTAGTGGTGAACAAGACCGACTTGATTACGCTTTCACAATGTGAGGAGCTTTCAGACGCTCTTAAGAAGCTCAATTCGCATGCACGTTATTTCTATACGAAGAAGTGCGATGTTGACGTTCCCTTGCTTTTAGGGATGAAGCATGAGCGGATTGCTCATGATGTAAAGAAATCGAGCGATTCACATGAGAATCCTCATGAATATTTTAGCGTTGATATGCCTGGAAAATTCCTTCATTCTGACCTTAAGCGTATTTTTGGACAACTTCCACCCTCCGTGTACCGGGCAAAAGGTTTTGTGAAAACCGACCGTGGAACGGAGCTGGTCCAATATGTTGCTGGTCGTGTTGAAATTACGCCCGGTGAATCAAAAGAATTTTCATTGGTCTTCATTGGCGTAGATATTCTAAAAGATAAAAAGAAGATTGAGGAATTGTTTATCTAGTGCGTTATGCATTTCTTATTTTTTGAACGAGCACGTATGCTGCAAAGAGCATTGTCTCATACTATTTATTCACATCCTCAAATCTTCCTTCGCCCCTATTCTTTTCAACATCTTCAGCATTGAAAAGACGCGTGTTCATGGCAACGTAAACCCCTGGTCTTAGAACCAGAGATGCACCTGTAGCAAATCCAAGATTAAAGGGTGCGTCTGACGGCGTAAATCCATTTAATGGAATCATTGAGCCAAAGAGAACGACTGTTTTGTCATGATCGTCTGGCAATCGTTCATTGATAAACTGTCCTGTGTCTGCCATAGTATATGTTCCATGTGGAACAATCACTTTTCTAGCTGGGGATGAAGTAATTGCATCTACAATCGCTTTTCTATCTTTATAGCTAATATCTCTGCTATCTTTAAGACAGGCAGTAGTAAATTGCAGTGCTAGTTGTAGTTCTATTCTTTCGAGATATATCTGAAGCCATGGATTTACATCTGTAACTGCAGTATCCAGTGTTGGTTCCCATCTTGATTCAATCGTACCTCCAGTTCTCACTACATGAACTATCTCAGGTTTATTGAGTCGTCCGAAAATACTTTCAAGTCTACTCTGTGCTTCTTCAGCAGATATTTGGCCTTCTTCAAATGCCTTTGCTTTACTAACGCTAACCTCTCCAGCTTTGAATATCCTCCCTTCCATTGCAACATATACTCCTGGCTCTAATACTTCTGAACATGCGGTTGCAAAACCAAAATTAAAAGGCCCTTCAGATAAAAGGTCAGAAAACGGATCTTTTGATCCGAATATTATAACTGTTTTACTGTGATTTTTAGGTAATTCATCCAAAAGATATTCAGCTGTATCTGGGGCAGTAAAGCAACCATGAGCTATCAGCACTCTTTCGTGAGGTGAATTAACAACCGTATCGCGAATAGTTCTTCTATCTTTTTGAGTTATTTCACGACCATCTTTAAGGCAGACAGTAGTCGAATCAAATCGAGTATATGGTTTAAGGCCTTCCACATATGTAGGAAGTACAGATCTATTTCCTATTGCCATGCAATCTCGTTTTCTGTTCCATTGAAACTCAATTGTCCCCCCAGTTGATATTAAATGCACTGGTCGTGGCTTGTCAAATTTTTCAAAAAGTTTGTTGAGTCCTGCTTGAGCTTCCTTTGCACTTGGTCTTGCACCTGGTTCGTTTCCAACTAATTTTTGCATAGTAATAACCTCTCTACTACATAAATTATGACATTCTTATCTAAATAATTATACTGGCACTTTTTCAGAAAAACAGATAGATTTTAATATATTTTCTTAAATAAATATTAATATGAATGAATTAGATACTCTATACAGAAAAATCCTAAGCGAGTTAGATCAAAATAGTAGACAAGCATATTCGACATTAGCAAAGAAAGCCAGAATAAAAAAAGATACTGTAAAATACCGAATAGATAAACTAATAGAACGCGAAGTAATTAATGGGTTTTATACGGTAATTGATTATTCTAAGCTAGGGTTTCTATTATTTCGACTTTATATTAAAACTGAAGAAATCCCAGAACCTAAAAAACAAGAACTAATAAACTACCTAAAAGCTCACAAGAATGTTAATCTGCTTTTTAGAATTACAGGCATTTACAATCTGAGTTTTGATGTTTGGGTAATAGATGTTTGGCAATACGAAGATTTTTGGTATGATTTAGTAAAAAAATTTGGTATTTATTTTGCAGATTATCACTCTGCTATTAAAAGTAGTTATACCGAATTTAGCAGAAATTATCTTCATGAATCAAAGAATGATAAAATTGATTTTACAATATTTCAAAAAACAGAAAAGGAGAATTTGGATAAACTTGATTTTAAAATACTCACTATCCTTTCGACTAATGCACGCACGTCTTTGACCGAACTTGCAGCAAAAACTGGCGTATCCATTGTAACCTGCAGAACCCGGCTTAAAACCTTGATAAAGACCAAGGTTATTGTTGGATTCAGAACAATGTTTAATCTTGAGAAATTAGGTTATCATTATTACAAAGTAGATATGTGGCTTAGCGATATGTCCAGACTCAATGAGATACGCGAGAAAATCCTTTCTCACTCTAATGTTATATATACTGAGAAGACGCTTGTGACTTCACATTTTGAATTTGATCTTGAAGTAAGGGATTTCCGACAGTTTATTATGATAATGGATGGATTTGAGAAAGATTTTTCAGCCAGTATTAGCAGATACGAATATTATACTTTAATCGAAAATTATAAAACGAATTATCTTCCTTCACCTTAGTTTATCCCTCATTCTGCGAAAGGAGGTTTAGGCATATTCCAGAATCCTCGTTTTCGAGAAACGAGGCCTCGCAGCCGTTTTCGTCCCACTGCAGCCTGAAGGATTCATCGAGCGGGAGTTCATCCATCATTGTTGCAAGAAGTATCTTGGTCCCTGGATCCTTTTTGGCGAATTCTGCCTTGAGAAGCATCACAAACTGGTTTGGAATGTACCTGCCAGGTTCTTCAAAATGCTTGCCAAGGAATTCTTTTACTAATCCATTATATTCAGGATTTTGTTGTACGATTTTAAGTGCAATTATAAGCGGCGAATCTTCTTTTTCAAACAATTCGCGTCCAAGATAGGCATAGAGCATGTCATAATTGTCCAAAAGCAGTTTCAGTGCCTCGTATGAATACGTCGAAGATGGGTTTTGTTTTATTTGTGCAAGAATGTCTGTGAGTTTTTGACACCTGTTCCCATCTTCACCTTCATAATTTTCAACAACCCATTGTATGTCCAAATGCCGTATGGGATTGTCCTGATCTACATCGAGCCTGCTTGAGAGCGCTTCGATAACACATCCCGTATTCTTGACTACTTGCGTAGGATCCGGTTTAACTTCGATTGTTTCTTGTACTTCAGAAATAGGTGATTTTGCCATGTCTTTTTTTTCTATTCGTGCCGTAACCTTGGTTTGTTTAACTGCAGTAGGCCGTTTTTGTTCTTTTGCATAATACGGTTCTTCCAAAGGCGGTTTAGGTTTTGAATGGTACTCCTTGGGGTGATGAAACGAGGCAAGCCCCACAGACAGAGCGATAAGCGCCATTCGGTGCTTGAGTCGCATAGTACCTTTCTGTTGCCCGTACCTTTTATAAATCGACGTCACACAAATGCAAATATGTATCGTTTTATCGATGGCATTTCCATGGCGGATGTTGCCTTTGAGGCAACCGCCCCTACGCTTGAAGAATTACTTTGCGAGGCAGGAAAGGCAACAACAAACGTCATGGTAAAGGAGCTTGAAACGGTCAAATTGACAAAATCTGTTGTATTCAAAATTGAGGCAAAATCAGAAGAAATGCTCCTTTTCAATTTCCTTCAGGAAATCATTTTTTTCAAGGATGCAAAAATGCTTCTTCTCAAAGAGTTTGACTTCAAGATTACAAAAAAGGACGGTCTTTTCATCCTCAAAGGAAAGGCAAAGGGCGAAAAGCTTGACATGAAAAAGCATGAGCTTTTGGTTGATGTCAAAGCAGTGAGTCTTCATTTGTTTGAATTGAAAAAGGAGAAAACGGGTTACCGTGCATTTGTGATATTAGACATTTAACAATCTTTTTTTTCCCTTTTGACTTCCGAAATTAGTGTACTATATGCTATCCCCAATTGTTCTGCTATCTCTTTTAGATTTAGTCCTTTTGCCGTAAGTCTTTGTATTTCTTCTCCCCGTTCTTCATGAATTATTCTTTTGATGGGTGCTTCTCCAGTTCTGATCAATCGTTCTAGTTGTCTCGAGTCTATGTCCAATGCCCGGCAAAGACTTGTCTTTTGATCGGCTGATAAACTAGTTCCGCCTCTCCCTTTAGGATTTACATTAAACGGTCCCGATTCCTGTGCCCACTTTCTGATTCTTCTAATCAGTTCATTTTTAGTACTTTCCATAAGGGTCGTTTGGAGTAGTATTCTTGAAAAAGCATCGTTTGCAGGTGTTATTTCGGTTCCTTCGGCAAATGTTGCTGCACGATCAATAAACACTTGCAACCCCCGTACGTTGCCAAGTATAAGTTCAGCTGCATGTTTGCCTAAGAGTGCCATTGCTTCATCCGTAATGGTTATGCTGGAAGCATGTCGGTAATTATATAGTTGAATAAAATGTTCAACTAGTTCAGGAACATCCTCAAGTCTTTCCCTAAGCGGAGGCAGCGTTATTTCAATCGTTCTAATCCTGTGATAAAGGTCTTCCCTAAATTTTCCCTCTTTTACAAGTGCAGTTACTTCCCTGTTGGTAGCGGCTACAATTTTCACTTCAGTTTTAATGGGTTTTTGACCGCCTACAGGGTAAAAGACTCCTTGTTCTATGGCTCTTAGAAGCTTTCCTTGGAGTGTTAAGCTCATATCTCCTATTTCATCCAAGAATAGTATCCCTTCGTGTGCAAGTTCAAAGTATCCTCTTTTGTTTGCAATTGCGCCGGTGAAGGCACCCCTTACGTGCCCGAAAAGTTCGCTTTCAGCAAGCCCATCGTTTATTGCACAGGTATTTACTGTTATGAATGGTCCTTCGTTTGAGCGTGCTTCATACAGCCCCTGGGCCACCACTTCCTTTCCCGTTCCTGTTTCCCCAGTTATGAGTACCGATGCTCCGTTCCTGCCGGCACGTTCAACCATCCACCTTATTTTTTTCATGGCGTTGCTTTTACCAACAATTCCATACGGGTATCTTTGTGCAACGATTGTCTTGGGGAAAGAGACTTGCATGCATGTTTATTTGTTACGGAAAGTATAAAAACATATAAATCAAAAGTATATTGTGGATTTTTCAAAAATTAAATATGTGCTTTCACCCATGGCACAATTTACCGATGCCGCGTTTCGTTTACTCTGCAAAAGATACGGTGCAGATTATGTAGTTACCGAGTTTGTCTCAAGCGAAGCAGTTATCAGGGATAACTGGCGAACTGATGCATTAACGTTTATTAGTGAAGAAGAACGGCCTTGCGGCATCCAGATATTCGGTTCAAAGCCAAAAGTAATGGCGCAAGCGGCACAAAAACTAGAATCAAAAGCCGATGTTATAGATGTCAATTTTGGCTGTCCCGCACAAAAAGTGACCAAAAATTGCGGGGGTGCGGCAATGCTTGATAAACCAGAACTCATTAAGGCGGTGCTTGATGAACTCGTTTCAACCGTAAAAAAACCCGTAACCGCAAAAATGCGTTTGGGAACAAAGACAAAAGATCGTGCAGTTGAAATTGCAAAAATGATTGAAAAGTGCGGCGTACACGCATTGGCAGTCCATGGCCGCACTTTAAGTGAGGGGTATTCAGGAAAAGCAGATTGGGATAAAATAAGGGAAATCAAGGCACATCTTTCAATTCCCGTTTTTGGAAATGGTGACGTTGTAAACTATTCAACCGCGCAATCCCTTTTCGAAAAAACTCATTGCAACGCAGTTCTTATTGGCCGAGGTGCACTGGGGAACCCGTTTGTCTTTTCACAATGCAAGAAAGAGCAGGATTTTGAAATTACATCCGCAATGCGTGTGAATGCTTTTTTTGAATACCTTTCGTTGGTCGAATTACTTAAAATCGAACGAAGCGCAGGGGATATTAAAGCCCAGGCAATTTCTTTTGTCAAAGGGATGGAAGGCGCACCACGAATACGGGAAGAAGTATGCCGTGCAAAAACAAAAGAAGAAATAAAAGAAGTTTTTAGCCGGATTTTTGTATAGACTTCATTATTATTTTGAAATTCAATGCTTTTCCTGCTAATTCATGGTTGAAGTCAATCGTCGCATTTCCGTCTTTAATTGAAGTTATCCTGCCGATTGCCCCAGTATTTGATTGGATCATTCCACCCATTTCAAGGTTTTCTCCACCTTGAATTTGTGAAATTTCTACTACAATAATTCGATCTGAGCTTATTTCACCATATGCTTCCGATGGAGTCAGGCGAACCGTTTTTTCTTCGCCTTCCTTCATTCCAACAACTGCCTTGTCAAATCCGGATATCATTTGCCCGGTTCCTACCTTGAATGAGAGGGGCGCGTATGAAGGCCTAATCGGTAGGTTGTTTTGCCTTGCCGTACTTTCAAGGCTCGTATCAAATACGGTTCCATTATCGAGGGTTCCGATATAATCGACGCTTACCATATCTCCGTTTTGAGCTATTTTTGCAAGCGGAGTTGGTGTTGTGTTTGTTTGATTCTTTGGTATCTCTTGCGGTGACGTGCATCCAAGGAGTAGGAAAACAAGTCCGATCACTAATAATATTTTTTTCATATGTTCACCTTAATACATTTTGAACTTTGAGCACAGCTCCTGTACTTGTTTACGCACCGATTCTTTTACTTGTGCATCGTTTGGGTGCTCAAGCACTTTTGTAATTAATCGTGCAACTTCCTTCATTTCGCTTTCTTTCATGCCTCTTGTTGTAAGTGAAGGCGTACCAAGCCTGATTCCTGAAGTTATGAACGGTTTTTGCTTATCATAAGGTATTGAATTTCTGTTGCAGATGATTCCCGCTTCTTCAAGTGCGTTTTGCGCATCTTTGCCAGTTATGTTTTTAGGAGTGCAGTCAACAAGAATAAGGTGCGTGTCTGTTCCGCCACCTACCAGGCGCAACCCGTGTGCTGAAAGCTCATCGGCAAGCACCTTTGCATTTTTGATAACTTGCTTTGCGTAGTCTTTGAATGAAGGTTGTAATGCCTCACCAAAGCAGACTGCTTTTCCTGCAATTTCATTTTCCAACGGGCCGCCTTGTAATCCTGGGAAGACAGCTTTGTCTATTGCTTGAGCATATTCCTCCTTACAAAGAATCATTGCGCCTCGGGGTCCGCGCAGCGTTTTGTGCGTTGTTGTCATGAGCGTGTCTGCATACGGGACGGGCGAAGGAATTGCTTCACCAGCAACAAGCCCTGCAAAGTGGCTCATATCAACATGTAATTTTGCCCCAACTTCATCGGCAATTTCCCTAAATTGTTTGAAATCAATAAGAAAGGGGTATGCGGTGAATCCGGCAATAATCATTTTTGGTTTTTCCTCATGTGCTCTTTTTCTGACAACGTCATAGTCTAGCCGTTCCGTTTTTGGGTCAACTGCAAAGGCAACCGGGACGTATGCCTTTCCTGAGAAATTTACAGGTGAACCATGGGTAAGGTGCCCGCCTTGCGCGAGCTCCAACCCCATGAACTTGTCCCCATAATTAAGAAGAGCAAAGAAAACGGCCATATTGCCAACTGCACCTGCATGGGGTTGCACGTTTGCATGCCCTGCCTTGAAAAGTTCTTTTGCGCGGTTTATTGCAAGAAGTTCTATTTCATCGATATACCTGTTTCCTGCATAGTATCTTTTGAGAGGGTATCCTTCAGCATATTTGTTCGTGCATATGCTGCCGACCGCTTCAAGTACCGATTTGGAAGCATAATTTTCTGATGCTATCAACCGAAGCGTTTCTTCCTCGTATTGCGCTTCCTTTTGGATGAGTCCATAGACTGCCGGATCAGTGTTTTTTAGGTGCATAATACCCCCGTTTCTTCACTCTCAGCTTATGCTTATATATATTTCGAGTGCAACCAGTTTATGCTTACAAAAGTGGTTATGGCATTTGCTCTTTTCTTATGCCTTGTATCTGCGTTTTTTGTGATTTCCTTTATGTCTGAAAACAATGCCCTTAAGGCTGAAAACGAGAAACTTTCAAGCGAGGTCACTTCTTTACGCGCAACGTTGTCAATTGTCATGAATTCTTCGCGCCAAATTACCAATACGTTAAACACAAAGCCTTCACAAAGCTCGACGCAGGAGCCAATACAAATCAATTCCGATGCCCTCCTTGTTGAGAGTTATTCTCCTAAAAATTTTTCAAAAAACTGCGCACAGCCTCCTCTTTATTCACTTAAATATATCGAATCCCGTGTACTTGAATTGGTAAATAAGGAGCGTACTAACTCGGGGCGAGGGAAATTACTCTATAATCCAAATGCCAGGAATGCAGCACGAATGCATAGTGCAGATATGGCAATGAATGATTATTTTTCGCACATTTCACCAGATGGTAAAAGTGCAGGGGACCGAATGCTTGCGTTTGGAGTTCCCTTTCCTTCAGTTGGTGAGAATATCGCTAAAAATTACATTTATGATTATTTTGAAGGAACTTATTCGAGTGAATTTTGTGCCCACCTTTACCTGACAGAAGACCAGATTGTTGACGAATCCATGCGCGGCTGGCTTGCAAGCCCTTCTCATCGTGACAACATCCTCAATCCTTCCTGGGACAGTTTGGGAGTTGGTGCGTATCTTGATGATAATGGGGCATTGTATCTTACTCAGAATTTTGTTGATGAAATCACTTGCGGTTACAAGGGAGCAGTATGCTGTTCGGAACAAAAGGTCGTGTACTGCTATGAACCATACCACTGTTCAAGCGGGCAATGCGTTGAGTAAAAAACCGTATTATAAAAAGAACGCTGAGGGAGAGATTTGAACTCTCAATCCTTGCGGACACGCTTTCGAGTCAAAATAAAGTTCCAGGCGTGCGCACTACCGGGTTATGCGACCTCAGCATATTGATTTAGTCTTATAACAAGGTATTCATTTATATGCTACAAAACACATTTAAATCCGCACAGCCGCCATCTAATAGGAGATCCTGTTATGAAAGAGTATATTCTTCATCCTAATTCACAACCTTCCTTTTCGATTGATTTTGAAAAGGAATTGAATAACGAGCAGTTACAAGTAGTTAAGAGTGCAGATCATGCAACGTTAGTTATAGCAGGTCCTGGTTCAGGAAAAACCCGAACGCTCGTGTTTCGGCTTTTGTACCTTCTTTCACATGGCGTTGCAGCTTCAAATATTCTTTTACTTACCTTTACCAATAAGGCCGCAAAGGAGATGATCCATCGCGTTGAAACAAAGGCAGGTTCCGATGCACGCCATTTGATGGCAGGAACCTTCCATCATTTTTGCCATTGGTTTTTGCGTAAGCACATCGACCTTCTTGGATTTTCGCGCTCGTTTTCAATAATTGACGAGTCGGATTCAGAAGACCTCATCAAAAATATCATCCAGGAGTTGGAGGCGCCTAAATCCATTCCCAAGGCTTCCGTAATTAAATCACTCATTTCCATGAGCACTATTTCCCTTGTCCCGCTTGAGGAAATGCTTGCACAGGAACGTTATGCTTCTTACGTCGATCATTCAGAACTTATCCAGAAAATAGAGGTTGCGTACATCAAACGTAAAAAAGCGCGCAACTTCCTTGATTTTGATGATCTCTTGCTTTTTACCTGGAAAATCCTCAAGGGAAACGAGCATGTACGAACGAATTATCAGCGTCTTTTTACTCACATCCTTGTTGATGAATTCCAGGATACTGATACACTCCAGGCCGCAACCATTGAGCTCTTGTCCCACCCGTCAAATTATCTCATGGTTGTGGGGGATGATTCCCAAAGCATCTATTCCTTTCGGGGCGCAAATATCCGCAACATGCTTGATTTTGAAAAGAAGTTCAATGCAAACGTTTACCGGCTTGAGACAAATTATAGAAGCACTCCTCAAATCATTTCAATCATCAATGAATGCATCAAGCACAATACTCAGAATTACCAAAAAACGCTCAAGGCGGTAAAAACACAAGGCGATTTGCCGATTCTTGTTCCCAGTTTTGAATCACGCCAGCAGGCCGAGTTTGTTGCACAACGAATTGTTGACCTTACCAAAGAAGGGCAGTCGCTTAATTCCATCTGTGTTCTTTTCCGTTCAGCATACCATGCCGCAGAATTGGAGCTTGAGCTTGCAAAACGTGCAATTCCTTATCAATTACGAGGTGGAATCAGGTTTTTTGAGCAGGCGCATGTCAAGGATGTTCTTTCATTCATTAGAATTTTATACAATCCAACAGATGAGCTTGCCTGGTTTCGGCTCTTGAAACTTTTTGAAGGGATTGGCGATGCGAAGGCCAAAAAAATTGTTGATGAAATTACCTCAAAACAGGATCCGTTGCATGCGTTTCTTTCATTCAAGTTTGAGAAACGCGCCTCCTCACTCGATGCGCTTAAGAAAATCATTATTGCTGTAAAACCGCTGGGTGCCATTGACGAGATACTCCTTGAATTCAGGAAATTATTTTATGACAACTATGTTACTCTTTCGTTTGCCAATCATGAAGAACGTTCCGATGAGCTTGAGCTTCTTGAGCAGTTGGCGGCTTCGTATTCATCAACGGAAACGTTCCTTAAAGAATTGATATTCAACGAGGAAACGGTGTACGCAACGCAGGAGGAAAAGCCTGAGGAATCATTGACGCTTTCAACCATCCATCAAGCAAAAGGCCTTGAATGGGATACTGTTTTTGTCATTGGCCTTTCACAAGGAATGTTTCCCGTGTTGCGTGCAACAACGGATTTGGAGGAGGAACGTAGATTATTCTATGTCGCCATTTCCCGTGCTAAGAAAAATCTGTACCTTACCTATTCCCTTATGTCTGCAACGTACGGCTATCGAATGATTCAGGATAAAAGCCAGTTTGTGAGCGAACTTCCAAAGGAAACCTATGAGGAGTGGAAAATCAAGGAGGAGCCGCAGGCGCTCTTTAAGCGTGCGGATGAATTGTAATTATTCCACGTTTGTCGTACAAACTTGTGTAAATATATAAAAACTGATGGGTTGATTTTCTTGCCTTGGTGTACTATATGTCAAACCCAGCTTTTTCCCGTCAATCATGTATTTCCACAAGGCAGCCTCTTTTTGTTCGTATTGCCAATTTTTTTAGGAGAAAACCAAAGGAAGAACTTCCGTTGATTAGGCCTCACAAAGGCCTTGTTTCGGTTCTTGAACATGTTGACCGTGAAGTTTTCAATGTCATTCGAGCGGAAGCCGAGCGTGTCGAGGCGGAAGCACAAGAACATGCGCATGAACCGCGTGATACGGTTGTTGCGGGTTCCGGGCCAAGCCTTTTTCAAACCGTTACAAGTATTTCACAAGGGGGAGAAACAGTCCGGTTTTTGAACGATTTGGGGACTCAAGGATATGGCCGTCAGAAAAGTGTGACTCTTGCAAGTGGAGCGCGTCTTGCATCAACTGGGGAATACCTTTCGGCAGCAAAAGGATACATCACCTCCCTTGCCAGACGAATCGTATATGAGGACCAAAGCATCCATAGCGAAGAAGTCGTTGCAATCAATGAGCGGCTTTTTGAAAACCTTCGTTCGTGCATTTCAGAAGGCGATTTCGAACAGGCAAAAAAAATCATGGACTTTTTTTTCAATTCATGGTACAAAGTCATTATTGAACAGCCCGAGCGTGCCGGTAAGGCTCATCTTTTACTCTGCTCCTTGAATGCGCCTTTCTTGTTTAGCATTTCTGCAAGCCTTCAGTCGGCGATCATAAATCGAAAAGGTAATGCTACAGATAATGAATTGCGTGAAACTGTTGAAAGTTATCTTAATGCGCTGTATGTTGCGTCGTACGCATCAATGCAAGATTCTGTTTCAAAGGTTTTTGTTACTAACTCAAGAAGCGTTGCTCAAAATTCCCAAGGTCATTTGGTGCGCTTGGCGGAGACGCCAGATTTTAAGGACTTTTTAAGTCCCGTACTTGAATCAATCCGTAAGCTTGGCTTGTCATATGGCACAGATACCTTTTCGACAGAGGATATTCCTGCGCGTGCAGAGAATGAACTTTCAACAATTGTTTTAGTTCAGGAACGCCTTGGCCTAAGAAACCCCTTTATCCGCCTTAATTGTGAGAAGGAGCCTACGGTCCGGGTTGGAAGGGCATAACGCAATCTCTTTATTTTTCATCTTATTAATCCTTTGCAATGGTCTCAAAATCAGGGTATTTGAAAGAGCTTACGAGTAAGCTTACGTTTCGGACTAAACCTATTGGCCAAAAGTTGGAAGGCTCTTCACCACCTAGCGTTTTCATCGGACGGGCAGGATATCCAAAGGTATTCATCGGCCCGATGATGGTTCAAGAGCACGGGGACACCCATTTGCTTGATTCTCCGGAGGAATGGATTCCGGGCAACAAATCGGTTGAAGATATTATTGGATTTCGTATGGATTTGGTGAGGGGCACCTCTTTAGTCGGGATACACGACCTCAATAATAAACTTGTCAATACTTTGCAGGAAATTACCCTTTCAAAACGTTCATTGGATGCAAACGCGTTTTTCTCAAGCATTCCTCAAGGGAGGTCGTTTGATGAGGAAAGCCAGCCTTTTGGCCCGAGTGCTTCCATAAAGCATTTTGAGCTCAATGAAAATAATGTTTCCTACAATCATTATTTGCAAAAAGCGCATTATGATACTGATTTCAAGGCACAGGATGCAATGATTTATCTCTATAAACAAGGTCTTTCCTTTACTCAAATCCAAAAAGCGCTTTCGGTTGGAACGTTAGGAATTGAGAAAAACCGAAAACTAGTACCAACCCGTTGGAGCATTACGGCGCTTGATGATACGCTTGGGCTTCATCTTCTTGATAATGTCAAAGACCAGGAAATTCTTGATACGTATCTTGTGTACGAATTTGAGAGTCTCAAGAACCGATTCGTCGTCTTGTTTGTTCCCCGCCCGTTCCAGTATGAATTTATGGAATTGTTTATTCATGTTTTGGGTGATGAGGAATACATTTTCAGTGATTATGAGTTGAACCGTGGAAGAACTACGTACGCATCAATCGGCGGTTGTTACTACGCTGTCAGGTTTGCTGCCGCTGAAAAATTATTCTACATGAAAAAGCAGGCAAGCGTTATTGTGTTTCGCGAAGCGTATCCCGGTTACGTTCCCCTCGGGGTTTTCAACTGTCGCGAAACGGCGCGCCATGCATTCATGCAAAAACCGCTTGAGTTTCATGATTTAAAATCTGCAACTATTCACGTAAAATCCCGTTTGATGCGCTATGAAACGTTCGTAAAACAAAGTGTCATGTTAAAAGAAATAAGGGAGCAGAACACACTTGTGCATTTTTTTTAGTTCTTGCCTACGTTTTCCCTAAGTTGTTTGTACTTTATCTTGTCCATTCCAGCATTTCCAAGAAGTGCGATGAGGAATGCGTCGTTTTGTAGCATTTCCTTTGGAATGTAGAATTTTGACCCTTCGTACGTTGCAACAAGGATTGTCGGATCATTTTGTGCAAGGATATTCAAGACTGCCCGTTGGTATGTGCTTACTCCTTTAGTGTACCCTTTTGGGTTTGAGGGGTTAGCAATTGTTTCACGTACTACTGTAAGGGAAAGGGGTTTCGTTATCCATACCTTATCTTCTTTAACTTCTGCAACAAATATTTTTGTGTTTGGAATTTGGCGTATTTTCCAGTCTCCATTGCTACTTATAATTTTCCAAGCCTTTCGTGAATCTTCGGTTGGCCAGCGTAAATCGATTGCAATGCTTGCTTCTTCGGGAGTTTTGCTAACCAATTTTGCAAGTGTGTCATTGAACTCGTTTTCAGGTGCATCAAGTAGTGAAAGGGTTCTCTTGAACATATTAATTGCGTTTATTTTTCCTTCGCTTTTTCTTATGTTTGAATAGTACGTTGCTGCTTTTGCGTACCAGCCAAGTGCCTCTTCTCGTGTTTTTGCATTTACTCCGCGAGAAAAGGAGTCTTCGGCTATGGCAGCCCCTTGAGCAATTTCTTCAGCAGTTAATTTTCGCTCTGGAGGTTTTTCATTTTTAGGAGGTTTTTCAGCCCCCTCCTTTTCTTCTTTTGGTTCAGATGTAGGTCTATACTCAACGTATCCAGCATATGGCTGCGCATAGGATGCATGAGGTATCATCCCTTCAACAGATGCCTGAACACTGTTTCCTTCATATCGTATGCTCACAAACCCTCCGACATCCATTTTACTGTCTTCAACTTTTACTGGCAATCCGCCCGTGATTTCAAATCCGCTAGTCGCCCATCGTACGAGTGGTCCGTACCGTGCGTCTGCCCCACGTGAGGATTCGCTATCTAAATCGGGGCCTCCAAGCATCCCTGGGCCAAAAAAATGCGTGTGTGCCACAAGGCCGGCATTTAGACGGCGATTTATGACTTGCCAAAGTATATATGCACTTAATCGGTCTTCAGAAATCATGCTTAAGGGCAAAGGAACCTCTCCTTCTGTTGCCGATATGTCGTATCCCATAATTCTTTTATTATGCGTAAATCTAACTGAAAATTCCGTGGGTGCCAAATTTATTTCGTTCTGGGTGAGTATCATATCAAATGTGCCAGGTACTCTGGAATCCGTAGGAATACTTGCAGAAATTAATACTACGTCTCCTGCGCGCAGCGTAAGCGTTGCATTTCCATAGGGCATGTTTGCACTTGCCGTATCAAAAGATACGCCATCAAATGAGGGATTTAGTGTTTCACGGACCATACCGGCGCTTAATGTCCCTTCAAGCGTAAGTTTGTTCCCTATTAAGGCTTGATACGCAATTCCCAGGTTTCCTGCAATTAATGTGCGATCAAGGTCACCCGTATGCTGTTCAAGTGTGAAGAAATGGTCTGTTGAATCCGTAAAAAATCCCGTAGTTTTTAAAACCCACGTATCTGAGAGTCGAAGTTGCCCGGACAATCCCGTAGTTGTTTCTTTCCGGGTCATGTCTCCGTTGAGTTGTTCCCCGATTTTTGTTTTTGGAAGATACGTTCCTCCTGCACGAACTGAAAAGGTTTCTGTAGACCTGAGCGGTTCTTGTGCATGTGAATTAGTGGTAAGCGCTAATGAAAATGCAAGCGGAACAACACATCTTTTAACAGAATTTACAAATGTTCTTGAGCGCATGCATACTCATGTGGAACCAAGGATTTTTAAAGTGTGCTAGTTAAAGTAGAATTATGAACTTCATTCACGTTGCTGGAAACAGGAATAATGGTATACTTGCCAGATCTGCAGCAAAGACGCGCGCAGTTGTGGCTGCAGCCGTCATGTTGTCTTCATTATCATGTACGGGTGAGAATCCCGAATTAGGTGGAACTTTACAGTTTGGTAAAGATGGAGGTGCCGTTTCAGATGGATTTGCAGGATCAAGCGGCGCAGGAGGGGCCGCAGGATCTATCGGAGAAGGCGGAGTAGGAGGCACTGGCGGAATAGCCGGCTCTGGAGGCATGGGCGGAATTGGAGGTCAAGGCGGAAATCTTGTACATCCAGACGCACATTCTGATGCACAGCCTTCTGATGCAAGACCTGACGCACGTCCTCATGATGCAGTAGTTCGTGTTGATGCTGCCAAGGATGCAGGTGCTCCTGATGCAGTCGTTCGACCAGATGTATCTCAACCTGATGCTCGCGTTGAACCCGATTCACAAACGCCTGACGCGACAGCACCCGATGCAGTTGTCCGAGTCGATGCTCACGTTCCGGACGCAGTTGTTCGACCAGATATTTCTTTTCCTGATGAGGGAGTCCCAGATGCCGCTTCCTTAGATGCGTCAGTTCTGGATTGTTCCCAGGATACTGATTGTCATGAGACTGAAGTGTGTGTTGATGATTCTTGCGTTCCAGCACTTGTTGCCTGTGAAGACGATCCCCAAGGAAGAGGCGCAACAGTAACACAAGGTAGATGGTCAGCATTTTTTGCAAATGTTTGTGATGCTACACGTAAATTGCTTGCACGTTGTTTAGGAAATGTAGTAGTTGACATTGAGGAATCTTGTGCTCAAGGTGAGCAATGTGAAGATCAAGGAGAAGGAGTTCTTGCATGTGTTCCAGGCGCACTCGATGCAGGTGTTGCCGATGCAAGTGTTGATGCAACTCCCGTAGATGCAGACACTGATGCTGCTCCTTCGGACGCAGTAACTCTAGATTCACGTATTGTTGATGCTCAAGTCATTGATGCCGCACATGATGCTGCACAGGACGCAACTCCTGATGCACATCCTGTTGATGTGGCTGTGCCTGATGCGGCGGAAATTGACGCAGCAGTTGTTTACAATTTCTGTACAGCATATGCTGCTAATGGAACTAGAATTGGTCAATCACAAGCACATGCCGAACCATTTGTTGAGTATTTGGCTTCAACACCTTTAAGGTTTAGGACAAATCATGGTCCAGGTAATGATCCTACGTATGTAGGTGTTATTGCAACGGATTCTCCTTCAAATCCTTGGTCCGTATCATTTATTCAAACGAATGAATTTGGGCCATTCGTGGGCAACGATTCAAACGTGGCGTTACCGTATCTGTTGATTTCGGATCCAACTGATGCGGCTATTAGCCTTCCAGGCCATTCTGCACAGGTATTTGCAAAAGTACCTCTTGCAGCGTATGTTACAAACGGCGCATCAGCAAATGCAATTGCCGTTGCAGATCTTGCGTGGGCGTTTGATATTCACACTCTTTCAACAGGCGCTTCTTGGGCTGAAGCTGCAGGTCTTATCGACTCTAGAAGAAGTTATTCAATTTCGGGTTTGGAACAGGATGTGCGTGTTGTTGGTTTATTTAATACTGAAGTCCAGCTTGTTCAAGATTCGGGAATTAACCGGTTGCCTGCAATTCTTCAGTTTAACCGAAATACTGGTGATTGTGTAGTTGTTGAATTCCCTGAAGGTCCAATTCCAACGGCAGCAACATTGTTCAACATGCGCCAAGGACTTTAGTTTTTTCTTATTTTTTCAAATGCATCCGTTCCATAAGGATGCAGCTTTTTTCATCTTCAACTTTTTGAGAATCCATAATCATTTTTCCAATTCCTGCAAACACGCCATCATCACGCATAATTTTTACGCTTGCATTTTTTGCAATATCCTTTGGCATGTGAGTAATGTCGTTTCCTTTAAGCGGCATGCCGTCAATTATTTTTTGCGATGCTTCTTTTTGCATGGTCACCGTTGGCAAATCAATAAATTGCTCGGGCTTTTGCATCATTTTTTCAAGTAGGCGTGGGTCCTTCTTCTCATAGTAAAGCCACAGTGCATCCGAGAGGTCCTGAAGGGTGACTGCTTTTGATTCGTCGGTCTTTCCAACGCATATCCTTCTTAGCTCCTCCATGCGTGCGCCTCCGACTTCTTTACCCATATCTTCGCAGAGTGTCCGGATGTACGTTCCGGCCTCAACAACCGCCTTGAAGAGTACTAATTTTCCTGAACGTTCAAGAATGTCAAGCGAATGGATAATTCTTTTTCGGGGCACTTTCCTTACTGCGGAAATTTTAGGTGGGGTTTGGGTTATAGTTCCCTTGAATTTTAAAAAAATAGCTCCTATTTGGGAATCGGAAAGGTCATTTTTGAATTTCATGATTCCAATATATGTTTTTACGTTCGTGTCCATATATTGGATAAGTTTTGTTGCCCGTCCAAGAGCTACAGGTACCACTCCGCTTACGTTGGGATCAAGCGTACCGACGTGCCCCGCACGGCTTGATTTTGCAAGTTTTTTAACAAGAGTCGTAAGCTCATGGCAAATAAGTCCGGGGGGCTTGTTGAGTATGATCACTCCGTTTTCAAGAAAGGATTCATCCATATAAGATCAGTTAAAAAAGTTAGAAAAGGGGTTCAATGTGCCCAGGGTTGAACGCGCGTTCAATTTCTTTTTTCTTGAGTACAAACTTTACCGTTACTTTTTCCTTGGTTATTTTCGTAATCGTTCCTTCAATTCCTGCCCGTCTTCCGGCAATGATGATGCATTTTGAGTGCTCTTTAAGTGCTCCCGTCATATTTTTTCACCTGTTTTTTGGCATTTTACTTTAAACGAATCAACTATTATTTTTGCGATTTGTTTTGGGTTGAATTTTTCCGTGTTTACCCAGATATCAAATTTTGACTGGTTTTCAATGTCAATTCCGTATACTTTTTTGTACCTTTTTTTGTTTCCTTCATCTTTTTCAATGACAAATTCACGTGCTTTTTCAACGGAAATTCCTTCTCTTTTTGCCGTGCGTGCAATTCTTGTTTCAAGTGATGCGTTAAGCCCGACTCGAAAATCGCATTCAAGCATCCATGGTCCAAGCCACGTGACAACTACTGAGTCCTGCGTGTTTGCCATTTCTTTAAGTGCATTGTCAAATTTCTTATCTATGTTTGGATCGTTTTGCGCTTTTTTTTGAAATTCAAGAAGAGTTATTCCTTCTTTTGCGGCCAAGTCCTTGAACGTAGGGGCAACGACGTTGAAACTGAGCTCTTTTGCAATAAGCTCACCAACGGTGTTTTTGCCGCTTCCGGTCATTCCAAAAAGTGCGATTATCATACTTTCCCAACCAGTTCTTGAACATACTTTCTGATGCTTAAGTCAACCTGATCCATCGTTTTTTCCTTGTTTTTTATGAGCGCAGCTTGCAATATTATATTTCTGCACGTTGCTTGGTTTAAAACGCCGCCCCATCTTCGAGAGGTGGTTTTCCATGATTTTGCACCGGCATTTCTTACTCCAGAAAGCATTTTTTTGGATATGCTGCATAGGGGGTGTTTTCTTGACATGTGTTCACCTTTTTATTTTTACTATTTTATCCACCAGCGGGATTACCAATAAGGATGAAAGCAAACTCACCAGCACAAACCACCAATAAACATCGTGGATTCTTGAGACGTTGAAAAAGGGGATCGTTATGGGTAAATCAACATAGAAACTTGTTCCGCTGTCTATAGTTGCTCGTAACTCTTTATACTGCTCAAATGTTGCCGTTATTTTAAGTTCCTCTCCAGGGTTTAGGACTTCTTTGTTTATGCTTATTGAAATCGGCTTGTTTTTTGCAGGGCGTGAATATGATCCTCGTGTTCCATCGCCAACAAGGAATCGGGTAGAATTATCACCAATTTCCGAAGTCCCTTCGCGTGCAATGACGTGCGCTTCCCATTCGCCCCTAACTGCATTTGAAGGCACGAGATAACAGCCCGTATATACTCCATCATGTGCAACCTTGTCACAGAGCGTTCCCGAATCTCCGAGTGCAAGTATGAGGTCGTCGCTTTTTGTCGGATTTAATTGGTCAAGTCCAAACGTAATTGCAAGAAAGAGTACGATGACAATTCCCATCGCCTTGAAGCTTCCAAGCATCGTGCCCGTTAATTTTCCCATCATTTGAGTTTGTTCGTGCATGAGCTTTTCCATTTGTGCGGAATCATTTCGCTTTTGCGCTTCCTTAAGCTTATCCGTAACGATCCTCATTTCCTTATTGATGGCGTCTACCTCTTTACGATTGCCAAACCGATATTGAATTTCTTTTGAGGCAAAGGAGTATAATACGGCACAAACGGTAACAATGAGTGTGAATAGTCCAAGATCCATGTTTTCATAGTGGGCGCTATCATTTATAAAACGCGTGCATTATTATATTTCAGTTTTATCTCGTTACGAGATTTAAACCGATGAATACATGACGTCAAGTTATGTATATGAGGTGAACTAAATGACACAAATAAAAGAAACCCCAAAGGAATTGATACCTGCAGTACTTGAACTTCTTTCAGCAGCAAAGGACTCGGGCAAGATCAAGAAAGGAATTAACGAAACAACAAAGTCAATTGAACGCAAAACAGCACACTTGGTTGTTGTTGCACAGGATGTTACACCTGCAGAAATCGCAGTTCACATCCCTACGTTGTGCGAAGAACGCTCAATTCCCTATGCATATGTTCCAACGAGAAAGGAACTTGGTGCGGCAGTAGGAATTGAAGTTTCAACAGCAGCAATCGCAATCGAGAATGCAGGCAACGCAGTTGAAAAACTTCAGGACTTGGTAAAGAAGCTTCCAAAGCACACAAAGGCATAATTAGCCTTTTAAAATAGTGATTCTAATGGCAGAAACTCATGGCAGCTTCCCTGCTGAGATCGTCGAGGTCCGTGTAAAGACGGGAGTATATGGTGAAATTTACCAGGTACTTTGTAAAGTTCTCGAAGGTCCTGACGCAGGGCGTGTTATCCTACGAAATGTTAAGGGCCCGGTCAAAAAAGGCATGATAATTATGCTTCTTGAGACTGAGCGTGAAGCAAAGGAAATCAAAGTTAAGTAAGGGATGACTTATGTACGTATGTTCATTTTCAGGCGAAACAATCCCCAAGGGGACAGGCTTCATGTACGTGAAGAAAGACGGTACGGTCTATTATTTCAAAGGAAGCAAGGAACGAAAAAATTTCCTTAAGCTTAAGCGTGAAGGAAGAAAGAAGAAATGGACCAAGGCATACCGTGACTTCAAGGAGCGAAACGCAGCAAAAAAAACTGAAAACTCAGCTTCTGAACAGAAGTCTGCAAAGAAGTCCAAATCAAAGTGATTTGAATGGCAGTTAACGAACGAACGCTTCTTCTGTTCAAGCCCGACGCAATACAACGCGGGTTTGTAGGAGAAATGCTTTCACGTTTTGAGAAGAAAGGGTTGAAGATTGTCGGCATGAAGATGCTTCATATGACGCCTTCAATGGCAAAGGAGCACTATGGCCACCTGGTCTCAAAGCCTTTCTATCCTGACCTTGAAAGATTCATGACTGCACATCCTATCATTGCATTGTGCCTTGAAGGAAAAGAGGCGGTTGAAGTTATCCGTGGTATTTTGGGTCCGACAAACGGCACCAAGGCACCTGCAGGAACCCTTAGGGGCGATTTCTGCAACTCAACTTCGCGCAACATCATCCACGCTTCCGATTCAAAGGAAACGGCAGTCAAGGAGATTGCACGATTCTTCAAGAAGGAAGAATTGTTTGACTACAAGTTCCTTCACGAGAGCTACTTCTTTGCAAGTGATGAATAATTTTTTTCTTTTTGTTTTCTTATCTTTTAATAAACTCTCTTTGCATATTCTTTTTATTGGGTTTTTTATATGATTCTTCCAAAGCAGCACATCATAGACGGAAAACTTTTTGAGGACATCAAGCACGAAAGCCAGTTTCAGCCGTGCGGTTTTGACTTTACGCTCAAGGAAATTTTCGTTTACACTTCAGCAGGAGTAATTGATTTTGATAACTCCGCACGGAAAATAAGTACGGTTGAACCAATTCCTTTTTTGAATGGCGAGGTTCGCCTTAAGCAAGGCGCGTATAAAATCGTCTATGGCGAGTACGTGAAAATTCCAAAGGATGCTGCGGCCTTTGTGTATCCCCGTTCTTCTCTTTTGCGCTGCGGTGCAACGGTCGAATCGGCAGTATGGGACCCAGGCTACGAAGGACGCGGTGAGGCGATGCTCGTGGTGCATAACTCGTTTGGAATTACGTTAAAGCAACATGCAAAGGTTGCGCAAATGGTGTTTGTTAAATTAAGTGAAGCAACAAACACCTTATACTCTGGCCAGTACAAGGGAGAGAATAAGTGACTTTTTCGTAGTTCTTTCTTTTAAATTCTTCTTTCCATTACCAATCTGATTTTCATGTCACTTACGGATACTATTAGAAAACACACGCTCAAAAACGCATTTGATTACGGCAAGGCAAATCCTGGAAACATCGCAGGCAAGGTCATTGCTGACGTTGCGGATGCAAAAAAAGACATGAAAACAACTATGCAGGAAATCGCAAAGGAAGTTGCGCGAGTCAATGCACTTTCAAAAGAACAGATCGAAAACGAACTAAAAAATTATTCATTTGAAGAAAAAAAGGTCGAGGCAAAAAAAGTATTTGATTTGCCCGGCGCGGTGTATGGAAAAGTAATCACCCGTTTTCCTCCTGAGCCGTCGGGTTATCCGCACATCGGCCACGCAAAAGCAGCATGGCTTGATTACGAAGCAGCACGTGAAAACGGTGGGCAGCTTATTCTCCGTTTTGATGATACTAATCCTGAAAAGGAATCCCAGGAGTACGTTCAGGCAATAAAGGAAGGCCTTAAGTGGCTTGGAATACCCTGGGCAAAAGAAACATATTCAAGCGATAATTTTCCAAAGATTTATGAGGCCGCAGAAATTCTCATTAAGAAAGGAAAGGCGTACGTAAGTGAAGCCCCGCAAGAAGTTATCTCAGAAATGCGAACCGGAAACGGCCTTGTCAAGGAACGAGAGGAAAGCGCAGAAAAAAACCTTGCACGTTTTGAGGAAATGAAAAAGGGAAAGAAGTACGTTCTGTTGTACAAAGGAAATTTGGCAGCCGAAAACACGGTCATGCGTGACCCTTCACTTGGAAGAGTAATCACTGCTTCGCACTACCGTCAAAAAGAAAAGTATGTTCTTTGGCCAGGCTATGATTTGGCAGTTGTAGTAATGGATCATTTGGAAGGAATTACGCATTCGATGCGAAGCAAGGAATACGAGCTTCGTGACGAATTATACCGTTCATTATGCAAGGATCTTGGCTATGCCTGCCCGGAACTTATCGGTTTTTCCCGTTTGGCAATCAAGAATGCGCCCATTTCAAAACGACTCTTAACGCCATTAGTAAAGGAAGGAAAAGTTACCGGGTGGGACGATCCGCGTTTGCCTACGTTAAGCGGTTTGAAACGACGCGGGATTACACCTGAAGCAATCAAGCAGTTTGTCCTTTCGTTTGGCCTTTCCAAAGTCGAAAGCGAACCTGGCTGGGACGCACTTCTTACTGAAACACGAAAGCAGCTTGACCCGGTAAGCCCGCATTTTTTCTTTGTTGCAAACCCCGTTCACGTTGTAGTTGAAGGGCTTGAAAATCAGACGATTCATCTTAAGAAACATCCAAAAGCAGCCTTAGGAGATAGAACCGTCATGGTTACCAAGGAACTTCATATTTCAAAAAGCGATGCAAATGATTTGAAGGTCGGCGAAACAATCCGTTTGAAGGATTTGTGCAATATTCAAATCATTTCAATTGGCGATTCTATTCATGCAAAGAAAGTTGAGGATGGAATGGTTCCAAAGAAAATCCAGTGGGTTTCGCACAGTGCAATAAAAACAGAAGTATGGATCCCTCATGACTTGTTTGAAGGCGACCAGTTCAAGGAGGATTCACTTGAAATAGTTCATGGTCTTGCGGAAAGCGCAGTGCTTGACCCTGCATTAGTTCGAAATGGTGCAGTCCAGTTTGAGCGATTCGGTTTTTGCCGCTTTGACTTTTTGGATCCTTTGAAAGGCACTGCGAGGTTTATTTTCATTTGTTGAAATGTTCGCAATCCGTCTGCTTACGCATTTCTTATCCGCATTCATGTCACAAAGTGACATGATGCATCTTGTCACGCTTTTTGTGCGTGACAAGCTTGTCGGAGCGAACATTTCTTGCTTAGGTCCAAATCTCTTTTTTGTACATTGTCTGTTTTTACTTCTAAACCCCTTTGTTTTCTCCTTCGCTTCTTCGAGGCATCTTTATAAACGTTTCTCTCTATATTTCTTCTTGCTCTTATTCATAAGAGGCATCCCAGAAGAGTTTCCGGTGCCCAGTTTCCAGTTTCGCTCGTCGTTGCTGGTGCAGGGTGCTGATGGCTGAACTGGGCAATGCAAACAAGTTTCCAGTTTCGAGTTTGTTGTTTCGGATTGCAGTTTCTGCACCTCCAAACCACATAACGCACGACTGAAAACGATCAGAGATGAGAATATGACAGACCTATATCGTCCACGAAGAGGATCTATGGCCTACCGACCCCGAAAAAGGGCAAGGAGCCAAAACGTACGTGTCTACTGGCAGCCCCTTGCAGGCAAGCGTGTGCTTGGTTTTGCAGGATACAAAGTCGGAATGACTCACGTTTCATATGTTGATAATTCTGAATCACCCACGAAGGGCCAGGAAGTCGTCAGTGCCGCAACCGTCATTGAAGTTCCTCCGGTAACCGTCTATGGTGTTCGAACGTATCTTCATGACCAAAGGTCACTTGACATCATGACTGCTGATGAGCGCGTGCTCAAGCTTTTGGGCGTTAAGAAAATGGCAAGCGCAAGTCCCAAGAACGAGGAAGTTGCAGGTGTTCATTTGCTTGTTTTCACACAGCCTTCAAAAACCAGCATCGGAAAGAAGCACATCGAGAAGATGGAGCTTGGTATTGGCGGCAAGGATGTCAATGAAAAGCTCGAATATGCAAAATCAATGCTTGGAAAGGACATCTCCTTCAAGGATGTTTTCAAGCAAGGTGAATTCGTTGACGCAATCGGCGTAACGAAGGGTAAGGGTTGGCAAGGCGCAGTCAAGCGATTTGGCATTGCAACCCAACGACCAAAGGCAACCGGAAAGTACCGACACGTTGGTACTTTAGGTCAATGGCACCCCGCATACGTATTATATACTATTCCACAGGCAGGTCAGATGGGTTACCACTCACGAACTGAACTTAACAAACAGATCGTAAAAGTTGGTGAAAAACCCGAAGACATCAACCCACACGGCGGTTTTACGCACTATGGGTTCGTCAAGAACGATTACGTTGTTCTTAAGGGATCAATTCCCGGGCCCGTCAAGCGATTGATCAAGCTTCGTTTGGCAGTCAGGAATTCGAATACTGTGTCCAAGGACTCAGCGGTGAACTACATCTCGCTTGATTCAAAGAGGTAATTATCATGAAAGCAAACGTATATTCACTTGACGGAAAGAAAGTAAAGTCAATTGACCTTCCAAAGGCATTTTCAACACCAGTACGTGATGACCTCATCAAGCGTGCAGTGCTTTCAGAGGAATCAATGTTGTACCAACCACAAGGTTCGTACAAATTTGCAGGTTTGAACACGTCAGCCAAATACCGTGGTCGTGAAGGACAATACGGTTCAAACAAGGACCAAGGTATGTCAAGGCTTTCGCGTGAAATTCTTCCCAAGGGAAGGTATGGTAAGGCAAAACGATCTCCCCACGTGGTTCGAGGTCGTCGTGCACACCCGCCAAAACCTGAGAAGAACATCATCGAAGAAATCAACCACAAGGAACATATGAAGGCACTTGCATCCGCATTGGCAGCATGTGCGCACCCTGACCTTGTAACAAAAAGACACAAGCATAAATATGAAGTTCCTATGATTCTTGAAGATGGATTTGAAGTCCTTTCAAAAACAAAGGAAGTTATCAAAGTGTTTGATGCACTTAATCTTTCAGGAGTTGTATCCAAGGCAAAGGAAACCGACACAAAAGGAGTTTTGGTAGTCGTTTCAAACAAGGAGTTCAAGGCAGCACGAAACCTTTCCGGCGTCGATGTTGTCTGTCCAAAGGATTTGGGCGTACGCCACTTGGCACCCGGTACACACCCGGGGCGTCTTGCGATCTTCACACAGAAGGCGCTTGGCGAGCTTGAGGCGCGTTTTAACGCATAAGAGGGATTATGATGGAACAAGTACTTATCTCAGCACTCAAGACGGAAAAAGCGGTGCTCCAGCTTGAAACCAACAATGTCGTTTCGTTTGTTGTTTCAACCAAAGCAACCAAGGTCGACGTGAAGCAGGCAGTCGAATCCCAATTCAAGGTGAAGGTTGACGATGTCAAAACCCACATTTCGATGAAGGGAAAGAAAATTGCGCGTGTCACGCTTTCAAAGGGCTCAAAAGCCGAAGATATCATGTCGGCACTCAAAATAGCATAGGGTGAATATTCATGGGAAAAAGACTAAAGCAACAAAGGCGCGGTGCAAATGAGCGATACCTTTCACCAAAGAAGGGTAAAACCAACTTGGCATACCGTGCAAATGATGATGTTGAAAAAACAGCAAGCTTGAAAGGAAAGGTCGTTGAATTTGTTGATGACCCCGTCCGTGACTCACTTTTAATGAGAGTTAAATTTGACAACCAGGAAGAGCATTTGTATCTGGCACCAGAGCACATTTCACTTGGTGATTATATCGAAGAAGGCGCACAGGCTTCACTCACGCGAGGCTCGGTACTTCCTCTTTATCGACTTCCCGAAGGGGCATACGTTTTCAATGTTGAAAGACGCCCTGGCGATGGAGGCTCATTG
>CAYSWK010000005.1:0-55432 GCA_964434735.1 Microcaldota archaeon
CCCATACTCGCAAGGGTCTGAGTTCCGCCAATGACTGAAAGAATGCGTTGTTTTGACGTATTAAAGATGTCTGCAAGCTCCTCAACACCGTACGAGTGCCTGTAATAAAGCATGCGAATTTCAAGCTCTTTTTTCGCATCTTCCATTCCGGATACATAAGCATAGGATGGTGCTTGCATGTGTTTATATATGGTAGAAAAGGTTTATAAAGAGTGGTATTAAGTGTTATTTAAAGAAATAATAAAAAATTAATCCCATTCCAAGGATCCTGCCTTTTTGTACTCAGTAACGCGTGTCTCAAAGAAGTTCTTTTCCTTTGGAAGGTCAACTGATTGCGACATCCAGGGGAAGGGGTTTTCGGTTCCAAACATTTTAGGTAAATCGATGCGTTCCAATCGCCTGTCTGCAATGTATTCGACATATGCCGCAAACTGGTCTGCGTTGATTCCTAAAAGTCCTTTAGGACATGCGTCATAGGCGTATTTTTTCTCAAGCTCAACTGCTTTTCGAATGAGTCCTACAATCTCATCTTGGAATTCCTTAGTCCATATGGAAGGATTTTCCGTTTTGATCGTATTAATTAGGTCGCAACCAAATGCAAGATGAATCGATTCGTCACGCATGATATATTCAAACTGTTCTCCGATTCCAACCATTTTATTCTGGCGTTTCATGGCAAGCATCATGGCAAATCCTGCGTAGAAAAATATTCCTTCCATGATGACGTAAAATCCTATGAGGTCGCGTACGAACATGCGGATGTTATCATCTCCTTTTGTGTTGAAATTAGGGTTGAATATCGATTTGGTGAGCTCAACGACAAAATCGTCTTTTTCCTTGATTGAAGGGATGGTGAGATACATTTTGTATATCTCTTCAGGATCAAGGCCAAGCGTATCGCAGCAATAGATGAACGTGTCAGTATGTATTGCCTCCTCAAACGCTTGCCTGAGCAGATATTGCCTGCTTTCGGGGTTTGAAACGTGGTTGTACACGGCCAAAACGATGTTGTTTGCAGTGAGCGATTCGGCAGTTGAGAAAAACCCAAGGTTCCATAATATGAGCCTTCGTTCTTCCGCATTGAGTGCATGGGGATTTTTCCATTGTTCAACATCGTTTTGCATTGAAATTTCTTCAGGAGTCCAATTGTTGTTTGTTCCTGTCTTGTAGTATTCTCGTGCCCATAAGTAGGTCATGGGCAGGATTTTGTTCGGGTCTGTTTTTGAGTTGTTGATTATTCCCATAGTTTCACCTTATTGGCACGCTTCACACGTGTCTCCTCCACTTATAATGGTAGGTTGAAGGACGGGTGTCACCTGTTTTTCGGCTTCAGAAACAGGCGCTGTTTCAACTGAAGTATATTCTCGTTTTTGAGTAAATCCGTATTTGCTTGCATCAAGCGTTGATTTTTCAATCTGGCTTGCTGCAAGTGTTCGAAGGTAATAGGTCGTTTTAAGGCCCATCCTCCATGCAGATAGATATACGTCGCTCAATGTCTTTCCTGAAACTCCTTTAAGGAAAACGTTGTGTGATTGGCTTTGGTCTATCCATTTTGCACGGACTGCGGAATGCTTAAGGAATACAAAGGGGTCAATTTCAAATGATGATTTGTATTTGTCCTTAAGTGCGCGCGGCACTGATGGAATCAATTCCAAGTCTCCATCATAGTATTTCATAAGCTCAAGCATTTCGTGATTCCAAAGTCCTGCCTTTTTGAGGTCATCGACCAAGTACTTGTTCACAACGGTAAATTCTCCGCTCATGTTTGATTTTACATAGATATTCTTGTACATCGGTTCAATGCAAGGATAGCAATTGACGATGGTTGAAATCGTTGCGGTCGGTGCAATTGCCATGGTGTTTGAATTTCTCATTCCATACTGACGTATCTGGTTTCTTACGAAGTTCCAGTCAAGACGGGCATCACGATTTACCTCAATCTTCATTCCTCGTTCTTGCTCAAGCAAATCTACCGTATCAAGAGGAAGTATTCCCCGGTCCCATTTGGAGCCTTTGAATGATTCATATGCGCCCTTTTCCTTTGCAAGTTCGCATGATGCAAGGATTGCATAGTACGAAACAAATTCCATGGTCGTATCTGAAAATATGATTGCATTTTCAGAATCAAACGTCAAATCAAGCATAAATAATGCGTCTTGCACTCCCATAATCCCTAGGCCGATGGGGCGGTGGCGCATGTTTGAATTCTTTGCCTCAACTGTCGGGTAGTAATTGATGTCAATTACGTTGTCAAGCATGCGGATTGCAATATGTACGGTGTTTGACAATAATTCTTCGTCAAGTTTTCCATCCTTTATATGCTTTGCAAGGTTGATTGAACCTAGGTTGCATACGGCAGTCTCATCCTTTGACGTATTGAGTGTAATTTCAGTACACAGGTTTGAGCTGTGAATGACTCCTACGTGGTCTTGTGGTGAGCGGATGTTGCACGGGTCTTTGAACGTAATCCAGGGATGTCCGGTCTCAAAGAGCATAGAGAGCATTTTTCTCCACAGTTTTTTTGCGGAAATGACCTTGTGTTTTTTCATCTTGCCGTTTCTTGATTTTTCCTCGTATTCAAGGTACTTCTTCTCAAATTTTCTTCCGTACGTGTGATGAAGTTCGGGCACTTCCTCGCTTGAGAACATGGTCCAGTTTTCATCTGCAATAACTCGCTTCATGAAAAGGTCTGGAATCCAGCTTGCCGTGTTCATGTCGTGTGTTCTTCTTCTTTCGTCCCCGGTGTTTTTCCTTAAGTCAAGGAAATCCTCATAATCCAAATGCCATACTTCAAGGTATGCGCACGTTGCCCCTCGTCTTTTTCCGCTTCGGTTTATTGCGGCAGTGACATCGTTTGCGATTTTAAGGAACGGGATGACACCTTGACTTTCAACATTAGTGCTTTTGATCCAGGAGCCGGTTGCACGAATATTAGTCCAGTCATTTCCAAGGCCTCCTGACCATTTAGAAAGCATGGCGTTGTCACTTAGGCATTTGAAGATATGGCCTAAATCATCCTCAACAGTAGTAAGATAACACGAACTCAATTGCGGGTGCGGCGTTCCCGAGTGGAACAACGTTGGAGTTGAGGACATGAACCGAAATGATGAAAGTACCTCGTAGAATTCAATTGCCCGCAATTCCTTTTCCTTTTCACCTGCGGCAAGGCCCATTGCAACCCGCATCCAGAACCCTTGGGGTAACTCAATCCGCTTATTGTCGCGTTTTGCAAAATATCTTTCGTACAACGTGTGGATGCCCATATAATCGAACAATTCATCACGTTCAAGCTTGAGCCCCTTTGCAAGGACATTTAAATCAAATTGAAGGAGCATGGGGTCAAATAGACCCTCTTCAACGCCCTTTTTGATTCCTGCACGGAATGCCTCGCGGTACGCTTCCTCTTTTGTTTGTGCTTTTGTCGACCTGCCGATAACTTCCTTGCAGATTTTCTGCATGAAAAGCCGTGCCGCAACTTGTCCATACGCGGGATCCCGCTCGACAAAGGCAGTTGTTGCAAGTATGAGGGATTTTTCTATCTCATCAGAAGTTATGCCGTCAAAAATATTTTTTATGAACTCCTGGGATACCAATTCCGGCACAACGACGCTTTCGTATCCGTATGATGCACGTGCAATAGTATCCTTGACTTTATTGATGTCAAACATGACTGTTCTTCCGTCACGTTTTTTGACGGTAAGTTTTCCTAAAAGTGATTTTTGGATCGTTTTCTTTCGTTCTTCTTCCCGTTCCTTCTGCCTGCTTGCACGGTAGAGAATGTATGCCTTTGCAATTTCGTAGTTCCCTCCCTTTACGAGGTGTTTTTCAACGATGTCTTGGACATTTTCGACGTTTGGATAAAATTCGCTGAATCGAACGGACAGCTCTTCAGTAATATCATTTACCAATTGGTCAAGGATTTCGGTTGCCATTTCGCTTTGGCATGCGACAACTGCCTTGTGAATTGCATTTCTAATTCGTAATGGATCGAATTCGACGACTTCCCCCGTTCTTTTCACTATCATGATGCTGTTTGACATGGTATTTCCCCCGATTGTATGAAAGCCTAATGGTAACTGACTTTATGTTTAAAAAGACAAAATCCTTCGTCGTAAAAATAATATTACTTTGAACCATCATTCATGACTAGTAATGGTAACCATTAAACAAAAATAACCTCACGAATTTTATAAAAGAAGAAAAAAGAAAATCTATGCCCCTGTTTTGGTTTGACGGACTCCTAAATGCGCCATTCCTTCATAGAGCGCATACAAGCATTCCTTAGCCTGGAGGTATTCATCCATAGGGTACCTCCTGGACTACACGCCAAATAGTCATACGTGATACGCCAAACATGTCAGCAAGCTTTCGCAAGCTAAAGGGCCTTGAATAATATACTTCAAGCAATTTCTGGACTGTTTCTTCGTCCATCACGTTTGGCCTGCCTGATTTTACAGGTTCTTGTTTTACAAAATTAGGTCTAATGTTTTCCTGATTTCTTCCAAAATTCTTTTTTACTTTTGTGTGCGAACTGGTTCCCTTACTGGATTTCGCACCACCCTTGTGTTCCGTTTCCCAAAAGACAATCCCTTCCGGTCATTTTTTCATCCTCCATGTTTTTGTGTGCCTTTGTGGCACCGATTGCTATTGAGCCCCGTAATCTTTTTAAAGGAGCGTCACAGAACTGATCCAGTGACTCGTGATGCTCGTCACTAGCTCGTTAACTTTTTTGGAAGTTACCGGTCCGTGGATCGTTTCCAGTTCTCAGCAGCCAGTTTCGAGTCTTCGGCCTCGTTTATCGTTTCCGGTTTCCTGTTTCGGGTTATTTCTTTTTTCTAAACCAAATAAATACATTTTTAAACACTTTAATACGTAATAGACATATGTCATTCAGAACTTTTTGTTCAAGCGTAGCTAGAATGTGTACAAGAAATACTCAAAGAAAGGCAGCTATTGCGTTTGCTGCTGCAGCACTCACCACCGGATGCATTGCAAATCCTGTTGGAAGAGATAAGGATATTCCTGATACGGGTGTTGATGGAGGCCACATTTCTAATCTACCAAAACAGGATGCACGCATGGAACAAGATGCTGGCTTACAAGATGCGACACCGGATACAGGAAACAGGAAACAGGATGCAGGGCACGCAATCCCAGATACTTCTGTGCCTGATGCTATTTTGCCTGATGCGGCTGTTTTACCTCAAGCAACACAAAAAACGTTTTCCTTTTTGATCGGTGAACAACTTGATACGACTCTTGAAAATCGCACCTATTCTTGCCAAGAGGATTCACTTTCACCAGACCAATTGCCCCAATCAGACGGTATTGGCGGTTTGATTCCAGTTAGTTCGCGCACCAGTTGGTACAAGGTTGAAGATCTCTTCGTACCTTCCTTCACTGTTGGCTGTGACGATCAAAACTTAACTGCACATGAGGAGCTTTATATTGCCGGAGACTCAATGTGGCGTGACTCTGAAGATGCAGTTAATGTTCGTTTCAACGATTTTATGTATAAGGTTACGTTTGATCAGGCACCCCGAATTGAGCCTGATGGAATCGATTCACAGCAATGCGTTTTACGTGACGTCCAGTTCAACGGTGAAAAATGGTTTATGGTAGGATTTGGGTTTCCTGAAACTGAGCCGTTAAATGAAAATCATATTGTTCGCGGAGGTTCAATTACGTTGATTAAGCACATTCCAAACGGAGAGCCGAATGAAACTATCCGTCTTGTTGATGGCGCCGAACCGCAGATTGACGGCCAGAATGTTGATCTCCATGATGAGCATAAGGCCGGCTTTGTTTTCTGGAAAAAGGATGCGCAAGGTTGGCATTTGAATGCGTTTGGAATTTCATCAACTGCTCGTTCGGATTGGCTTTCACAAGGAGAGTCGTACTCAGTATTTGCGGCAAAGCCAAACATCAAACTTACTTACAAAGGATTTGATCGGGATATTGAAAGTCCCCAAGAAATGGACTCGTTTGAATTGAATGTTGAACGTGATGGGGAAATTGGTGATTTAGCGCTTGTTCATCCTGAAGGCGAAAGGGGCGTGCTCGTGTTTAATGCAGCTTCGCTTTTGCGCGCCACCTCATTAAATGGTCTTTTCGCCGGTCATTATCATGAAATTCTGGTTCTTGTTGGCCCGCTTAATCCTCAATTGGAGTATACTCTTCATGATTCAGCAGGCAATGAGGTTTTAGTCAATAATTCTTTGGATGGTTTAGTATTTGCACGTGAACCGCTCACAGAATCGTATGTGTTTGAAGGGGCACTTGGAAATATGAGTAATCCCTTTAGTTATCCGACACCACAAGTGCCAAATGCCCTTTTCTTCATAGCTCCGGTTCATGCAAATTCTCCACTGGCGAATATTATTATGCAGTTTGATTTCAATGCCGGAGGGCATCCAGAAATGTACGAGTCTCTCTCATTTAATTATTCTCTTGAATGGGAAAGTCTTAATCGGGATATGGGTGTTTTTGAAGCCGATACCATCCGGTACGTCGGAATGGCACAATCACTTGTTGGATGTTTGAATGATCCCGAAAGGTCCAGGGCAATCAACCGTAAGCTTGGCATAGGTTCCGATGGAGGCATTCTTTTTGACTCAATGGATGATCATTCGGCTCAGTTACGTGTACCCCGAAACGGCCCGCTTAAGGTAGTCGTAAACGTTGACTACACTCCTGTCGTTGAACCTGAAAATTAGTTTTCATCTTTTTTTATCTCAACAACGGTTATGCTTGCCTTAAGTGTTTTGTCCGCAAGCGGATGGTTGAAGTCAACTGTCACTTCATCCTTGTTTATTTCCGTAATGATCCCCTTCATTTTTCCTGAGTAGACAATGCCACCTACTTCTTTTTTGACTGTCAGGTCAAGCTGTTCTACGGGGAAAGTCATGATAAGGTTCGCATTTTTGATTCCATACCCTAATGCCGCAGGAATGGTAATTTCCTTTGTTTCATTTTCTTTCATTCCAATGAGTGCATCTTCAAAACCGCGTACAAATTGGTATTCTCCAACGATGAGTGTGAATGGGGCGAAGCTGTGAGAAACGCTTATTTTTGCGTTTGTTGCAACCTCTCGTGAAGTCGTGTCAAGCAGCGTTCCGTTTTCAAGCGAGATAGTATAATCGACGCGTACACGGTCGTCTTTTTCAACCATTTTTTCCGGAGTTTGAGGGGTCGTGCATCCAAATATAAAAAGCACAACAAGCAAAATAGCAATTATTTTTTTCATAGCATCAACTTTTTATTTGCGTTTTTGTGTTCGTCCGACAGTCACATACGGAGCATCTTTCCATGCCCGCAAAATAGCCTTTGCCGCTTCAGTTAAATTAAGTTCCCCGCCCTTCATTTTCATATTCCGACGAAGTGCAATGCTTTCAAGTATCGAGTCGGGCGTTGGTTTTTCAGGAATTGCAACGTCAAATGTTTTTGAAACCCACCCAAGAAGCACCGGTTCCGTTGAGCATTTTACTAAAAGCGTGTGGGCGTCCCATTCAGGGTTGGTGCTTGAATCGACGTTTACTGCACCTTTTTGTAAAAGTTCATCCCGTTTTTCGTATTTGGGGAAAACCCCGGGCGAATCGGAAAGCACGATGTTTTCAGTTATTGAAACCCATTGGATGTTGTTGGTTGTTCCTGCAATGGGCGCTACACGTGCCGCCTTTCGTTTTGCAAGCACGTTTATCAAACTTGATTTCCCTACATTAGGGTAGCCTATAATTGCGACCTTAAGCGGGCGAGTCGTTTTCTTCTCTTCAATAATCTTAAATATAAAATCCCGTTCAGTTTTTGACCCTTCTTTTGCGCTTATGTATACGGCATTATCTCGTTTTTCAATATGCGTGGCAAGGTCTGCCTTGTTTGCGAGTATGATGAGCTTGTCTCGCCCTGCCCATTTTTCGACGCGGTGATTACGGGTCCCCCAGATGTCTCGCGCATCAACGAGCTCGATGACAATGTCACTTTCTTGTATGAGTTTCAAAAGCCACGGGCGTTTATCTGAATCGAATATCGGGTCTTTCTTTGTGACTTTCTGCATATAATTACTTGCCAGCCAACGTTTTTATGACCAACTCTTTACTAGCATTTCGTGAAGGAAGTTATCTACAAGGTTCCAAACGGAAAGCTCATCCGTCTTCGTGCGTGGTTTAGGCAGGATGGCTCTTTTCGTGATATCCAGATTTTAGGTGATTTCTTCGTTTATCCTGAGGATGCGCTTCAAAAGATAGAGCAGCTTATTGTTGGAGTAAAACATCTTGAGGAGGCGCAAGAGCATATTACGAGTTTTGTGCTTGATAATGATGTTATGCTTGTGGGGATTACTCCTGAGGCGATTGTGTACGTACTTTCTCTTGCACAAAAGGATGGTGTGATTCAATGACTCGTTGGAGATTTCTTTCGTTTGACAATTATCCGGGTCCGCTCAACATGGGAATAGATGAGGCATTGATGGAGTCTGTTTCAAACGGCGGAATGCCCATTATCCGTTTGTACGGTTGGAATCCTTCCTGCGTTTCCATTGGTTGTTTTCAAAGCATGGATGCCGAAGTTGACCTTGCCTATTGCAAATCACATGATATTTCATACGTTCGAAGGAAAACGGGCGGCGGCGCAGTATACCACGATTTCCAAAAGGAAGTTACTTATTCTGTTATTGCGCCCGTTTCGATGTTTTCACATGATATTATCAAGTCGTACAAGGAGATTTGCGGCTGGGTTGAGCAGGGCCTTTTGCAGCTTGACTTGCGAACAGAGTTTCGCCCTATAAATGATATTGTTTTCAATGAGAGGAAAATTTCAGGCAATGCGCAAACCCGTCGTGACGGAGTGCTGCTTCAGCACGGCACTATCCTTTATGATTTGGATATTGAGGCAATGTTTACTGCACTTAAGGTTCCTAAGGAAAAA
Organism: Microcaldota archaeon; assembly: GCA_964434735.1. Lineage (GTDB taxonomy): Archaea > Micrarchaeota > Micrarchaeia > Anstonellales > Bilamarchaeaceae > CAYSWK01. The sequence goes on from CAYSWK010000005.1 coordinate 8,923, forward strand.
ATTTCAGACAAGATGATACAATCCGTCAAAGACAGGGTCACGTGCGTAAAAAACCATAGCTCTGCATCGTTTGATGATCTTGTAAAGGCACTTGAATTTGGATTCACGTTTGAGAAAGATTTTGTGCGGGATTCGCTTACCCAAACCGAGCTTATGAGGGCAAAGGATATTGCGTCCTTTCGTTATTCCTCTAATGAGTGGAACTTAAGCCGTTAGGTTTTCTTTTTCTTTTCCTGGAATAAATGAATTGCTCTTCCAAGTGCAGTCTCGGCAGCCTCGGAAAGTGCTTCAGGAAACGTTGGATGGGGGTGTATCGTCAATGCTAAGTCCTCAAGCGTGAAACCCATTTCTAAGCCTAAAGAGGCTTCTGAAATCAAATCAGATGCATGGGCGCCGACAATGTGAATGCCAAGTATCAAACCTTCTTTTGTTGAAATAATTTTTACAAACCCTGTTGATTTGTCAACGCTCACTGCGCGGCCAAGGGCCGTGAAGGGGAACTTTGCAACTTCAGGAAAATGCCCTTGCGCTATCGCTTCCTGTTCGCTTAATCCGACGGTTGCGATTTCAGGGTCTGAGAATATGACTGCAGGAACTGCATGCGGGTCATACGCAGACGGCATGCCGCATATCGCTTCTGCCGCAACTTTTGCTTCTAAAAATGCCTTGTGGGCAAGCATTGGGTCTCCCGTAATGTCTCCGATTGCATAGATGTGCGGGTTTGACGTTTTTCGTTGCTGATCTACCATCACAAATCCTTTCTCGTTGATTTTTACGCCGCTTCTTTCCAGCTGTAGATTGTCCGTATTTGGTTTTCTTCCAATCGCAACAAGCAGTTTTTCAGCCTGGCAAACAGTGAATTCGCCTTTTTGATTTTTGAGCATTACCTCGACATTTCCCTTGGTTGTTTTGACTCGCTCAACCTGGGTTCCCTTATGGCTTGTAATATTCATTTCGTTCATACGGTCCTCAACCGCATCAAGCAGGTCTGCGTCAACGTTGCGTGCGAAAACGCTTCGCGATACCATAGTAACCTTTGTCCCAAGTTTTGCGAACATGGCGGCGTTTTCAAGTGCGATGAACCCTGCACCTATAATAATCATTGATTTTGGAACTGATTTGAGCTTGAGTGAGTCCGTAGAGTCTATTATTTCCTCATGGTCAAATGCCGCACCGTCATAGTGTTTGGGGCGTGAACCTGTTGCAAGTACGCAATTCTTGAAGTCAAGCGTGACGAACCCTTCTTCCTTTTGGATATGGATTCGTGTTTGGGATTCAAAGGTAGCAGTTCCGTATATCACGTCTATATTGTGTTTTTTCAAAAGGAACTCAACGCCATTTCGAAGTTTTGCAACATTTGCGTTTTTCCATTCCATGAGCTTTTGAAAGTCAATTTTTGCACCTTGGACTGTTATTCCCATGTTTGAAAGTTTTGGTATCTGGGAATACTGGTTTGCAGCATAGATGAGCGCTTTGGTGGGTATGCATCCCCAGTTGAGACAAATTCCGCCGATTCCTTTTGGGTCTTTTTCTATGAGTACGACTTCTTTTCCAAGCTGGGCTAATCGAATGGCGGCAACATATCCTCCTGGGCCGCCTCCAATAACGACGCATTCGACTCCGCGTGCAATATCTCCCATGACCATAGTTATTCCTTTGTAAATTAATCAATCTCAAGCAAAAGCAAATTCGGATCTTCCAGGTGCTTTTTCACTTCATTTGCAAACCTGGCCGCATATGCGCCGTCTGCAATGCGATGGTCAAACGTGAGTGAAATGTTCATCATTTTTCGTATTACTATTTGACCCTCACGAACGACCGGCTTATCCTCTATTTTTGACATTCCAAGTATTGCGCATTCTGGATAATTTAAAATGGGCGTTGCAAACTCCCCGCCAATGCTTCCGATGTTTGTGATGCTGAACGTGCTTCCTCTCAATTCGTCAGGTTTGATTGACTGGTTTCGCGTTCGTGTTGCCAAATCCTCAATTTCTTTTGCAATAGTAAGTATACTTTTCCAATCAACATTTTTTACTACCGGAACTTTCAAGCCCTCTTCAGTATCAACCGCAATTCCTAAGTGATAATTTTTCTTAAGCACGATTTCCAGCCGTTCCTCATCAATCATGGCATTCATGTAGGGGAATTTCTTGAGCGCAATCTCGCAGGCACGTGCAACAAACGGCAAGTAAGTGAGTTTTACTCCCTTTTCAAGCGCTTTAGGCTTCATTGCCTCGCGGATTTTCACCAGTTCAGTGATGTCGATCGAATCCATGTGAGTTACCATCACCGTTTTCAAGTGCGACATGACTAAATGGTCAGTGATTTTCTTTCGTATGCTTCGAAGCGGTACGCGCTCGTCATTTCCGGTGTTTTGAATGGCTGTTTTTGGAAGTTCAGCAGGTTGTTTTTCAGGCATTGACATTTCAGCCTTTGGTTCCTCGCGTGAGGCTGTTTGTGCGTTTTCTTTCATTTTTCGTACGTCCTGCTCAGTTATTTTTCCAAGCTCTCCCGTTCCTTTGATTTTTGAAATATCTACTCCCAGTTCGCGTGCCACTTTTCGGACAAAGGGCGATGCAAGAACTGTTGAAGGTTGTGCGTTTTGATTTTGAGAATATGTTTCCTGTGCGGCGGGTTTTGTTTCAACAATTCCTTGTGCGCGCTCGGCTTCTTTTCGTTCCTCTTCTTTTATAGGTTCAACCTTTGGAACTGAGGGCTCTATTTCAGAATCCTCCTTGATGGTAATGATTGTCTGTCCGGTTTTTGCACGTGTTCCTTGCGGGACATTGATGGATACAACAAGCCCTTCTTTTGGCGTTGGAATTTCAACAACGGCCTTGTCCGTCTCCACTTCAGCAATTGCCTGGTTTTTTTGCACCCGGTCGCCTGCTTTGACAAGCCATTTCTTTATCTCGCCTTCATGGATTCCTTCTCCAAGATCAGGAAGCTTGAATTCAAACGGCATGCAAGACGCACGCAGTTCACTGTTTTAAATCTTGCTTGTTTTTTTGCAAGCATGGAATCCCGTTTCATGCAGGCTGCCCTCAAGGCCGCGTATCGTGGAATTAAAAAAGGAAATTCACCCTTCGGTGCCTGCATTGTGAAGAATGGGAAAATAGTCACTGCACTCCATAACGTCGTTTGGCAAACAACGGATATAACTGCACATGCAGAAATCCATGCGATTCGTGTTGCCTGCAAGCTGCTTAAAAAAATCAAGCTTGACGGCTGTGAGATTTATTCGACAACCGAACCCTGCCCCATGTGCTTTTCGGCAATCCATTGGGCGGGAATTAAAACCATTTATTTTGGAACTTCGATTTCAGACGTCAAGAAGCTTGGGTTTTCTGAACTTACTCTTTCAAACAAGGAAATGAAAAAGAAGGGAAAATCAAGCGTGAAAATTGTTGAGGGTCTTGAACGCGACGCCTGCCTTGAGCTTCTTAAAACATGGAAAAAAGGCAAAGGGAAGACCTATTAGTTTAGTGACACCTTTTTATATAGTACCAGAAACAAACACATTTTATGAACGCAATTCACGTACGCACGCAAAGAGGGCCTTCTCAGCCGCGAACTGAACGCGTATCATTAGCTTGTTTTCTTTTAGTTGAACCTCGATCTGCACATAAAGACGTTCCGGAGTGGGTTAAACAAATTCCACTTCCGGTGATTGTTGATAGGTTAAAACGCGATAAAGAACGTCGTCAACCCGAAGCCCCCCAACCCGAATTAAGGATTCCTCTTGAGGAACCTCGTCCACGAAGAGATCAGCGAGACGAGCCCGAAGAACCCCGTTCGAGAGTAGTCATTATCGCCCCCGATGAGGATGATTCAGAAGGTTCGGGAGTTAATATTATTCAGTTGTGACCTCTTCTTTTTTATTTCCCGCCTTATAGGGTAGTATGTATGAGGGTTGCAAGTACACCACGTTTACTTACTCATGAATTGTTTCCTTTTGAGGGACGCCGTCCGCTTGTTGATTTGGCAAAGTTAAAACGGGTTGAGTTTGACGATGGTCTTTCTTTTTGGCTTACAGCTCCAGGAAATTCATTTGATCTTGCGTATCATGCATTAATTGCTCTTTTTGAACATCGTGCATTAGTTGTTGAACGGACTATTCTTACGGGTGCTTTAGATCAGTCCTTTGAACTGGCTCCCGATTTGTTCGGGTTTAAACCTGTTGAGTTTTTTAGAGTAGTAAGGGTGTTTTCTCCTTCGCCGGGATTTTCAAAGGAAGTTCAAGAAAAACAAGGAAAAATATTGCTTTACAAAGACGCGGAGGATATGCCGTCACTTCTTGTTTGTGTCCCACGATTTATGGAAGCAAGACGAACGATGGAAGATGCATTGAGCATCGTACTTAATCCATTGCGTTTTGACTCGATTCCCCTCTATTCCTAGTTCTTCATGACTTCCTTGATTGCCATTTGTATTTTTGTTGAATTCGGCATGAAATAATCTTCAATCCTTGGTAGAGGCGTTGGAACGTCATATCCAGTTACGCGTTTTATCGGCGATTTAAGTGAAAATAAACTGGTGTCTGCAATGTATGCGGCGATTTCCGCGCCTATCCCCAGGTTGCGCGGTGCCTCATGCACGATGACCGCACGTCCTGTTTTCTCAACCGATTTTTTTATCGCAGCAAGATCAAGGGGCGCTACGGTTCGAAGGTCAACAATTTCCATGTTAACTTCTTTCATTTCTTCTTGTGTTTTCAAACATTCGTGGACCATTGAGCCGTATGTAAATAGGGAGACATCCGTTCCTTCTTTCACTGTTTTTGCCTCGCCAATGGGCACCGTATAAAACTCATCAGGAACCTCTTCCTTGAATGCACGGTACAATTTTTTCGGTTCAAAGAAGACCACAGGATCATCTCCCGTTATTGCAGAAAGCAAAAGCCCTTTGGTATCATACGGATTGGATGGAATTACGACTTTAACTCCTGCAATGTGCGCGTAGAACGTTTCAGGCGCATCGGAATGATGTTCAAGTGCGCGTACCCCTCCGCCATAAGGAGTTCTCATGACGAGCGGACAGGTAAATCTCCCTCGTGAGCGGTTTCGCATGCGTGCAATATGTGAAAGTACTTCATCAAATGCAGGAAAGGTAAATCCTTCAAACTGGATTTCAGCAACCGGGCGAAGGCCATACACCGCCATCCCAACCGAAGTGCCCATTATTCCGCCTTCTGAAAGAGGAGTATCAATAACTCTCGTCTCTCCAAATGCCTGTAAGAGGCCTTGGGTTGCGCGAAAGACGCCGCCATCAACACCGATGTCCTCACCAAGTATGACAACGTTTTCATCACGGGCCATTGCAACGCGTAATGCGGAATTGACTGCTTCGACCATATTGAGTTTTGCCATTGCCATTACCTCGTGATTCCTTTAGATGCTGAAAGGTATTCATTGAATTCCTTCATTTCCTCAAAGAGGAGTTGCGTTGGTTTTGCGTATACGAAGTTGAACATATCAAGCGGGTCATCCTTGGAATTTTCCGCTTCCGAAATCGCTTTTTCAAGCTGCTCATCAATTGTCTTTGCGACTTTTGCCTCGAATCCTTCGGGCAGGTAACCTCTTCGCAATAAGTACATTTTGAATCGTTTTAATGGATCGCGGTCTTCCCAGTATTTTACTTCATCATTAGTACGATAGCGTGTAGGGTCATCTGCAGTTGTGTGCGGGCCCATCCGGTACGTGACTGCTTCAATGAGTGTTGGACCTTCGCCGTTTCGTGCTTTTTTGAGTGCATATTCGCATGCTGAATAAACGGCTAAAATGTCATTCCCGTCAACTTGGATCCCTTCAAATCCGTAGGCAAGCGCTTTTTGTGCAATGGTTTTTGAGGCCGTTTGTTTTTTGCGCGGAATTGAAATTGCGTATTGATTATTTTGGCAGAAAAATACCAATCCCGGTTTGAAAACACCTGCAAAATTCATCGCCTCATGAAAGGCACCTTCAGAAGTTGCCCCGTCGCCAATGCATACCATTCCTGCGCACGGATCTTTTTTGATTTTTGCAGCCCACATGGTTCCTGCAGCATGCAGTGTTTGAGTTCCTAAATCGATAATGATGTTGTAATTTTTTTGGTCTTTTGGAAGATGTGCTCCCCATTCGGAGCCCATCCAGTACCTGAACAAAAGCGATGCGGGAACGCCGCGGTACATCAATGATCCGTTTTCTCTATACGTAGGGAAGAACCAATCTGTTTTTTCAAGCGCATGTACGCTTCCAATTTGTGATGCTTCTTGGCCTCGAAGCGGTGCAAAGGTAAGCATCCTTCCCGAGCGTTGCAACTTCATTGCCTTTTCGTCGAATGCACGTGCAACAAGCATTCCAAGATACATTTTAATGAGCTCGTCCTTTGGAAGGTCAGGATCCATCCCAACGTCAGCATTGCCGTCCTTATCCAGGACCTGCATATAGCGTACCTTCCCTTCAAAGACGATTTCTTCCATGCGACAAGTAAGGAACTAAAAAATATAAACAATCGTTTTGATTTTCTTAAGGTTGCTTTGCAAAAAGTAATGCTCTTAAACTATTTACCACACTAGGTATTGCCGTAACGTGATGACTTATGGCAACTCTTATACGTGCAGTTCCAGTATTAGACGATAAAGGAAAATCAAGGAAATTTTCATGGCAGCAGGCATTTGAAGCGGCAAAACTAGATGGATTAGCAACGCCAAAAAAATGGGCTGATTTTATTTTTGGATTGTCCACTTCTCCTTCACTAGAAATGAATAGATATGGGTCTTTTTGGACCAACGTATGGGTCGTGAGTACAAGTTTTAGCAGGCGAAACAGGGACGACCCTATTGATGAGACTCATGAGGATTCAGATAGGGTTGCAAGGACGTATCGTTTAAGCGGTTCGGATACCACCCAGTTTGATCCTCAAAATACGAGAAAAACCATTTCAGTTTTTGCCGTTCAACCAAGACGTTTGGTCCCTAGAGACAGTTGTATTTACCTTGATCCTGCACATATTGAGATGATTACGCTTCCAAGGCTCGAGTCTCATTTGCGTAGTTTTGAAGTTGCAGTTGGTGTTTCTGGAGATATTGATGCGCACGGATTCCCGTACGAATTTGAAGCAAAAAAACGAAAACGTGGCGGTCAGGGAGATGCCTGTGCACAAATTATCTATCCTAATACAGGCACTTTTGTTCGCCCTATTATAGTAATGCCAGGTGCTGTGGGCGGAACTAGTTCGTCCGGTCATAGCGGATCTGAAAATATACGTTACCGTATTTCAGCAGTTTCCCCTTCAATGCAGGCATCGATTGCGCATTTTGAAAGTTATGATTCCGATTCGCGCGTAGTTCGATTGCATCAAATTCCTGATGGAATACATGATGCGGTTGAAGGAACGTTCTTGAAAGGAGTTTCACGTGAAGAGTTGGCACGGCTAGTTACCTTAGTGGAAGGAAACCCTCTTCAACTGCGGAAATTGCTTAATATTTTACAATAACTTTTTTCTTTTTGTATTTTCTTAACGCTTTTATTCCTTCTTTTCCTAGTCTCTTTGATCTGTATGAAAATCACTTCTGTTTATGCCAGGCAAATTCTTGATTCACGGGGAAACCCGACTGTTGAAGCAGAAGTCACTGCCAAGGAAGGCGTATTCAGGGGCGTAGCTCCAAGCGGGGCATCAACTGGCATCCATGAGGCAATCGAGCTTCGTGATCGTTTGGAAAAACCGTACAATGGAAAAGGCGTTTTGCAGGCGGTAAAAAACGTCAATGAAATCATCGCGCCCGCATTGAAAGGAAAAACGTTCAAGGCGCAATTTGAAATAGACCAGATTATGCTTGAGCTTGACGGGACGCCAAACAAGTCAAAATTGGGCGCAAACGCAACCGTTGCCGTAAGCATGGCAGCAGCGCGAACGTTGGCCGCATCAGCAAAAAAACCCTATTGGCAGTATTTAGGCGGATCCTCAATCCCAAAACCGATGTTCAACATCGTAAACGGCGGAAAGCACGCAGGAGGAAAATTGGCAATCCAGGAATTTATGATCATGCCTCAAGGTAAAACGATGGCGGAATCATTACGGATGGCAGCGGAAATTTATCACATTTTAGGAAAACGGCTTGAGAAAAAATGCGGCCCAAGCGCACGAAACGTCGGCGATGAAGGAGGGTTTGCGCCCCCCTTGGATACGACTGAAGAAGCACTTGTTGAAATTCTTGCAGCCTGCGAAGAGGCAGGCTATGGCCATTCGGTGCAACTTGCCATGGACTGTGCGGCAAGCTCGTTTTATGATTCATTAAGGCGCTCATACACTATTGATGGAAATCAGATTTCAACCGGGCAGCTTCATGCTTACTACTTGGATTTGGTAAAACGATTTCCTATCACAAGCATTGAGGACCCGTTCCACGAGGATGATTTTGCAGCGCATGCGGAATTTACCAAAGCAGTAAAATCAAAGGTGCGCGTAGTTGGTGACGATTTATTGGTTACAAATCCCAAACGGATCGTGAGTGCCATCCAGTTCCAGGCATGTACTGCGTTGCTATTAAAAGTAAATCAAATCGGCACGGTTACTGAAAGCCTTGCTGCATCGGAATTATGCAAGAAAAACAATATGGAAGTCATTGTTTCGCACCGAAGCGGGGAAACGGAAGATACGTTTATTGCTGATTTTGCAGTCGGCATCAATGCTCAAGGGATAAAGACCGGTGCTCCCGCGCGCGGAGAACGTACTGCAAAGTACAATCAGCTTTTGAGGATTGAAGAAGCACTTGCAAAGCCCGTAAAGAAATGATTCTATGATTTTTGGACTTATTGCATTTGCAAGCGGCATACTAGGAGGCATCGGCAATATCATTGCCGTAATAGGTGCTTTTTCACATTCGCTTTTTTTCATGGTGCTTGGCGCCGTATTAGTCATCATGTCAGAATGTTTTTCACTCGTTGTTTTTTGGCACCAAGATGAGTTGCACAAGCGCGAGTTTAAGCGCAACCTTTTTGGCAACATCGGTTCTGCGCTTGCATTTCCTCTCCTTCTTGGACTTCTTGTTTTCATGTCGCCGCAAGGAAAGGACCTTTCATTTGCAGGAACAGTGGGGGTGCTCGCTCTTTTTAAAAGCGTTTCCATAGTAATAAAAGCAACTACGACGGATTGAGGATTCCTTATGGTCGATTATCGCAAACCAAACCCGATTGACGCAAAAACTTATTACCAGCTTGGTAACGATTACTACGAGAAAAGCGAGTTTGAGGATGCAATCAAGAATTACAATATGGCAATCCTCCTTAACCCCATTTTCTCAGAAGCATATTTCAACCGCGCACTTTCACAGTACCAATTGAAGAATTTTGACAAGAGCATTGCAGACTATACTAAAAGCGCCGAGCTCGACCCTCAGAACCCGATCATTTACAATAACAGGGGAGATGCATACTACCGAAAGCAGGACTACCAGTCAGCAGTGAAGGATTATGACAAGGCCATTTCACTTAATCCTAATTATTTGAAAGCATTTTACAACCGAGGTTTAAGCTACGCCTCAATCGAGGAATATGAAAAGGCGATTGAGGATTTTTCAAAAGTGGTTGAACTTAAAGCGGATTTTGCGGAAGCGTACCATTTGCGTGGGCTTGCATATGAATATGCGGGTGCCATTTCAAGCGCCATTGCCGATTACGAGAAGGCCCTTGAACTCAATCCATCTTTGGCTGAGGCAAAGACCCACCTTGAAGGCGCAAAGGCAAAGGAAGGCCAATCAAGCGGTGGCGGAGGCGGTTCTGGAGGAGGCGACTCAAAGGATGGCAAGGCAGCAGACATCAAGCTCCTTTCAAAACCAAACATGAGCTTTGAAGATGTTGCAGGTATGCACAAGATGAAGGAGGAAATTCGCCAATCGGTCGTTTACCCTATGGCAGACCCCGAACTTGCCAGAAAATACGGAAAGCTTGGTGGCGGCGGTGTTTTGATGTACGGGCCTCCTGGTTGCGGTAAGACCTTTATCGTAAAGGCAGCAGCAGGCGAATGCAAATCCGGATTCATCAACGCAAAACTTTCTGATTTATTGGACATGTATGTAGGTAATACTGAAAAGAACATCCACAAAGTGTTTGAGCTTGCGCGAAAGAACACCCCCTGTATGCTCTTTTTCGATGAAGTTGACGCAATCGGTGGCCGCCGTGACCAGGGTGAAGGCGCACAGTACATGAAAATGGCAGTTAACCAGATGCTTTACGAAATGGACGGCGTTGAGGCAAACAACCAGAATGTGTTGGTCATTGCCGCAACAAACGCACCATGGGATGTCGACCCCGCGCTTCGTCGCTCGGGCCGTTTCTCAAAAACCATTTTCACACCTGCACCCGACATGGAATCCCGTTATGAAATGTTCAAATTGCATTCACGAAAGCGCCCCGTAGACAAGGGAATCCCCTATTGGGGTTTGGCAGCGGCAACGATGGAATATGCTGCGGCAGACATTAAGGCAATTTGCGATGAGGCAGCCACGTTCCCCTGGATGGAGGCATTCAAGGGAATTCAGGAAAAGACTGCCAACTACATTAAGCAAGGAATTGACCCAAAGGAAGCAGAGAACCGTGCGCGCACCGAAGTTAAGCAGCGAAACATATCCGTTGCCGATTACGTAAATGCAATTAGAAAGAAACGCTCATCACTCCCTCCTTGGTACGGCCAGGCGAAAAAGCAGATCGGAAAGCAGGAGGAAGTAACCATTGTTGACGGTAAGGAGCACAAGAAGGTCACTGAAAGCAAAATGGCGCAGGCTGAAAAAGAGGCGTTCCGCGACCTTTTGAAGGTCATAGATTCAAGGAACCAATGGCACTACAAGACCAGCGTTGAAATCGTCAAGCAGATTGCGCTTGTTATCCCTATGCTCGTTGGCCCCGTTGCTGCAGGATATGTTGGCGTAACGAATATGTTCAACAAGAAGAAATAATTTTTTTCTTTTACCCATATCCTTTATAATCTTCTTTGCACGAGTTTTTCATGATACTCAAAAATGCCCGCGTTTTCATAAACGGGGAATTCATGGAAAAAGATATTACCATCGAGGATGGCCTTATTTCTGAAATTGGGACTGCAAAATCTTCCCGAGATGTTTTTGACTGCAAGGGGATGCACCTTCTCCCCGGGCTCATCGACCCTCATGTTCATTTGCGTGAGCCTGGAGATATGAAAAAGGAGGATTTTACAACGGGCACAAGCGCAGCTTTAGCAGGAGGGTTTACCAGCGTGTGCGACATGCCAAACAATCGAGTTCCCATAACTACGAAGGAACGTTATCTTGAAAAGCAGGCACTGGTAAAAAAGAAGGCAAAGTGCAACGTATTTCTTTCCATGGCAGGGGTTGATGAAAATTATTCTGAAGTTAAGGATGCACAACCTACGTTCCTTAAACTTTATTTAGGACATACGACTGGCGGTCTCATTATTGAAGATGAACGGGTTATTTCAAAACATTTTGGGAAGTTTGCAAAAGACAAGCCATTGGTTGTTCATTCTGAAGACATTAAAATGACTCATCGACTCGTACGATATGCACGAACGTATGAGAATAGGATGCACCTTGCGCATGCCCATACGGCCGACCAGGTACGTACGGTAAAAACCTTGCCGCGCGGCAGTGTTGAAGTTGCGCCGCATCATCTGTTCCTTGACAAGAAATACTGCCGTAAGCACAAGGAACTTTGTGAAGTGAAGCCGCCTTTGCAAAAACCTGAAGTCGCATCGGATTTGTGGACGGTGCTTCAAAAAGTAGATTGCATTGCAACTGATCACGCGCCCCATACGCTTGCTGATAAGAAGGAAGGCGCATTCGGGTTTCCCGGGCTTGAAACGTCATTAGCAGTGATGCTCAAAGGCTATTTTGAAGGCAAATACACCTTTGAATGGCTTATTGATTGTATGAGCCGAAACCCTGCACGTATTTTCAACCTTGAAAAAAGGGGAATGATTGAAGTTGGAAACCATGCAGACCTTACTCTCGTTGACTTGCATAAGGAATGGACCGTAAAGGGCGAAGAGTTGGAAACAAAATGCAAATGGTCTCCCTTTGAAGGCTGGACGTTGAAAGGAAAAGCGCATTCCGTATGGGTTGGCGGAAAACAAAAAATGGAAGAATTTGAGGTTTTCTAAATTATTTCCTTGTAACTGAAACGGTTGGTGCGCCTTCTTCGTTTTCTTGTGCGATTACATCAAAGCGCGCGTACCCTTGAGCAGGAGCATCTATTGTTTCAAAGTTTACGGGGAAACGGACGGGTTTTACGAATTCGCTCAGTTTATTGCCGTCGATTTTAACGCTGAAGATGATCTCTCCACCTGTTCGGGCCCCATTGGGTACAAAACGAATGCTTTGGGTGTTTTCAGGCACAAATACTTCAGCAGCAAGCATTGATCCGGCACCAAGGTTTCCAACGCTGTTTATGCTGCTTGCAAGTCGCGTTACTGCAAGTTCTGCTTGTAATACCTTCAATTCTTGGTTCGTTTCATTCGACTTGAAGTATACAGTAACAAGAATGGGGATGAATACTAAAAGTATGATCCCTACGATTACAAGCAGTTCTGTGCTTACTTGGCCTTTAGTGTGTCTCATTCTTCTTCACTGTGTATTTGTTTATTCGCCTTTTTATCCTTTTGCTTTGAGAGGATTACCTGCAATTCATGGGCAATTTGGGCTGCCATCTCATGGTGCGTATGTGCTTCGCTTTCTACACTATGAGGGCGGTTGTCAAGTTCAAAGAAGAGTTTTCCTTGGAACACAGACTTATTCTTCTTTACATGGAGTGAAAGGTGCGTTACGAAAAGCGATTTTCCGTACTTTTCAAGCACGGGCTCGATCTCGTCACGAATTTCAGTTTCATACATTTCTTTTTCAGAAGCATCAAGCCCGCTTATCGGGAAGGGGGGCTTTTTGTTCGAGAGAGTTATCATTTGCTTGAAAATATCCGTTGCGCTAATTATTCCTTTAGGTACGCCGCCGTCAGTTACGAGGAGCGAAGAAACCCGCGCCTTCACCATAAGTTGTGCCGCATCTTCTAATGATTTGGTTACTTCTATCGAGTTGACGCCTTCGCGTACAAATTCGGATATTGCAAGTTTTTCAATGTTCGCAGCATCATCTCGGATCGTATCTCGTTTTCCTTTTGAAGGGTTCCCGATTCCGACAAGATCATAGGTCGAAATAATCCCAAAGGGTACGCCGTTTCGCGTTGCAATTAGTTTTCGTGTGCCTTTTTCCCGCATTTGGTTTCGTGCTTCAGCAAGGCTTTGTTTTTGGTCAATGGAATATACGGGCGTGTTCATAACTTCTTTCACGCCTTTTTTGGGCACGGTGCGTTCCTGAAGTAATTTTTCAATAAGGTCCGTACGTGTGCTTATTTCGCTTACACGCCCCTTTTGTACAGGAAGTGCCTTGAAGTGCCCCGCAAGAAATGACTGGCAGGCCTCAAGAACGCTTGAGTTTTCCATAAGAACCGGTGTTCGTATGACAATCGTTTCGCATTTGGTCTTGCTTACGTCCCCAAGTCCAAATCGCGCGTTTCTGTCATCAATTATCCCTGCAAATTGTCCTTCCTTCATAATTATGACGGCGGGCGATTTTGAGAGGGCATCAAAAGCCTTAGATACTGGTTCTTGTGCATCAAGCACGGGTGCAGGGTGTGATTTCATACTCTTCATCTCCAGAAAATCAGGTTTAACTGATACTGTTATAAAAACGAATATCTTAATAAAGTTCATGGAATCGGTTGTTAGTTTTGCATCCATGGTTGAGAAACCGACGTGGAAGGAAATTCTTCTTGATGCAATTCATTCAAAAAAACTTGATCCTTGGAACATTGACCTTACGCAAGTTGCCGACGAGTTTATCTCAAGAATAAAGAAAATGGAAACGCTTGATTTTGTCATTCCTGCTAATGTCATTCTTGCAGCCTCCATTCTTCTTCGCTATAAAAGTGATTATTTCAGGGCGGCAGATGCGGCAGCGCAGCTTGCAGATTTTCCCATGGAGGAACCTTCCGTTGCTTTTGAGGAAGTGCCGACGCTTTCAATGGTTGCGCGCATTCCTCCAAAAAGCCCTATTACGCTTGTTGATTTGGTCAAGGAGATGGAATCCATTATCCGATATGAGGGAGAGTATGTCCCCAAGCAAAAACGGCTTGTTGACGATTCTGTGCCGTTTGTTTTGCCCGTCCAATCTTTCGATATCGAGAAAAATATGGATGCGTTAGTTGAAGATTTGCACGTACAGGCCGACCCTGAAGGGTATGTCCTTTTTTCAAAAATTATTGAAGGCAAGGCACCTCGTGAAATTATTTACTCCCTTCTTTCGCTTTTGCACCTTACTCAGAAGGAAAAAGTTGATTTGCGCCAGGACCAGATGTTCGGTGAAATTTTCATTCACGTAAGAAAAGAAGGTCAAAAATCAGAAAAAGAAACTGCAATCGAGCATTGATTATTTTTAATAAATAGAAGAAAGAGAAAAGAAAAAATTACAACATTTCCTTTGTTGGCTTTGGCTTGCTCTTGACAATTTTTACGTTGCCAGGTGCAAGAAGAATTTTTTCATTGGTTAAAAGTGCAATGTCCCCATTTGTTTTCATGGTGTGTTGCTTGAGTTTGCCAATGATTGTCTTGAGCCTGTTTGGTTGCTTTGAGAGAGGCATCACATTAAGGATAATTACGTTCTTTTGTGTGAGCTCGCGCATTGCAAGGTCTGCATCTCCTTCATTTCTAAGGTCTACTTGTTTGATATAGTAGTCTGCAGGAGGATTAATTGCATCTCCATCAGCGCCCATTACTTCTTCAAGATTAGGAACTTCTTGTTCTTGGTCTTTTCCAAATAGTTTGTCTAACAATCCCATTGTACCACCTGACGATTATTTTATGAGCACATTTGTGCCACGCGTCAGTAATTACAACGTGACTCTTTTTAAAGTGAAGTTCTTGGAGTTTGCGAGGAGGCCCTCATCTTGTTTAAATAGTTTTCCATCGAATTCCAATCGTTGATCATATGTTCTCAACACTCGCAGCATCAGCAAGGGCATTTGCCAGGAATCCTCTCAATTTCATTCTTCAGACATTTTATTGCGGCGTCTTTAACGTCGTAGCAGTGTTTGCTGGGCTTGGATTGTTCCTGTTTCTTTTGTATTTTGCTTTGCTTATTAGCGTACCTATGTCTCCAACAGTTCTTGGAATGCTTCTTATTCCCGCACTATTTGTTTTTCTTCTTGTGTCTTCTGGTTTTCAAGGCTCGCTTGCACGAAGTTATTCTTCTGCGCTTAAAGGGGTTTGTATTCATTTTAGTGATTTTTTTGAGTTTGCCGTCAAAAGATCTTTCTCATTTTTTGGACTTTTCATCACATTCCTTTTTTTCAGCAGCCTTTCGATGATCCCTTTTGCAGTGACTCATTTTGTACTTGAGGACAGTTTCCCTTCCCTTTCAGTCCTTAAGACACTCTCGCTTGTGGCGTCTGCATTTGGCATTTTATTTTCAATCGTACTTGTTTTCCCGATGCTTGTTTCAATGGGCGCTTTTAACGCCAATTTCAAATCTGCATTGGGCCATTCGATTAAGCTTGCAAAATCCCAGCACATTCTTGCCTTGATCATGTGCGTGCTTATCGTTATCTCAGGATTGCTTATTGTTGTTCCGTTTGCAAACATCTTGTCAATTCTTGTTTTCCTCCCTGTATTATATGGCGCGTATATTTTGAGTTATCAACGCACGGTATTTGGGACGACTTCCGTTTACCAGGAACCCCAGCCTTCATCTCGGCCCGCAGTTGCGCCAGTTCCTTCCAAACGCCCAAGCCAGCCCGCGCCATCGCGCCGCAAGTTCGGAAGGAAGCACGAAGGATTGATTTAATTTTTCTAGCCTGTTTTCTACGTAATGCCTTGATTTTTATTTTCTTCTTTTCCTTATTTCCCTTATGAAAAGACTTTATTCGTGCGACTTGAAAGGGGGTAAGCCCGCATTGCTTAAGATTCTTGAGGCAGAGCCTTACGCGGATGATAGTTTTGCGCGTGTCGGCTATATCATGCGTGAAGGGAAAGTATTGGGTGAGGATGCTGCGAAATTGTACGTGTTCATGAATGCTGCAGACGATTTTGTCAAAAAGGCTGATGAAAAGTTAAAGGGCGTTCTCTCACTTACTATCGTAAGCGGTGCCGATGAAATTCGCATTATCACAAAAATTGAGGAAATGGAAAATAACGCTCAATCGGGTTTGAGTTTGTTTGATTAATTTTTTTTGCATTACATTTCATTTTTATTCCTTTACTGTATTGGTAAACCATGCCTGAAGAAAACGAAGAAACAAGTGAAGACATACAGGAAACGACACACTCAACATTGAACACAAAGCCATCCATCGCTTCCCGTGGAGTCCCTGCAAAAGAAACTCTTTACCTTCCGGCATACAATTCTGAAGAGCTTCGTTCATTTCAGGATAAGGATGAAAACCCAACAAGAAATTTATGGAATGCCGACGAGCTCGTTAATTTCGTATTTTCAAAAAAATACCAGGGAACGTATTATGCAGTTGCATCCGCATTTATTCAGCGCCTTTCAAAAGCAGGAGTGATGTCAGGAGATGAGACTGCGGAGTTTGTACGCACTAATTCCATTTCAAAAGCAACATTTTACAATCGAGTTCTTCCCCGTTTACGAAGAGTAGGTCTCATTAAAATAGAACGAGATACGATTGTTGCACAAGAGTCAAAACGAAAATTCAGGCCGATGCGTATTTCGATTTCAAAAAGTTTTGGTAATTACCTGATGAAAATTGCGGATTCCTGGCTTGCCATCGTTGATGATGTCAGGAGCAAGGCAGAAAAGGAGAAGCAATTACGGCTTTAACCGCAGGTTACTATTAATGGGAAACCTGTTTGCACGAGCCCTTCTGCGTTTCCTTTAGTATATTCTATTGTTATTCCCTTCACTGTTTTTGAAATGCCTGGAGATCCACACGGGCTTGGAAGGGTCAATACTATTAATTTTTCTTCACCAGATTCAAATAATACGGGTTGTCTACTGAGAATCCCTTCTTGAGATCCAAATGAGGTAAGCGTGATAGGGACTAAGTCATTATTTCTCATGCTAATTACAAGTGTTGTTTCACTTGCAGACGCGGCTTCGATTGAAAAGGGAACTGCACCAATCCATGCATTCTGGCTTTGGGACCTTTGTGTTTGTTCGATGTTACTGCCGCTACTGCTTGTCAAGAAAACAGACGTTAATCCTGCAATGAATACGACTATGCCGCATATAGCCACTAGGCCGACAATTGCTATGATAATGATGAGTTTATTGTCCATTTATTTTTTCCCCTTTTTATCCTTAGAGTCCTTTTTTGCGTCTTTGCGTTTTGCCTTTCTTTTTGCAAGCTCCTCTTCAAGGTTCATGCGCTCTTTTTGCTTGGTTTCAACAACCGACTGCATTTTCTTGACCGTTGTTTCTGCACGTTCCATTGTTTCCATATAGGGAGTATCCTTTACGTCTTTCCTGAGCCTGCGGATAAGGTCCCTACTTTCAGTAATAAGAACCCCTAGTTTTTCTTGTGAATCGTGAATCCTTCGATCTATTGAGCTTTCCTGTGCCGTAATATTTTGTGTCTCTTCAGAGTACATCTCAGTGATGGTTTCAAGCTCGTCAAGGTAATTTTTGAGCTGTTCTATTTCGGCAGTTTCCTCAAGCGAAGCAAGTTCTTCCTTGCTTTCATTTACCATTGCGTGCAAATCATCAAGTTTTTTGTGATAATCCTTCACATAGTCCATGATCCACTGTTCAACACTGCGAAGCTCGTCTATCTGGGTTGTAAGTCCTTGGATTTCCTCTTCGCGTGCGTCTATCGCGCTTTGGGTCTCCTGTGAAAGTGCCACCACTTCTTCTTGCTTTCGTCGTGCAAGGGCAATATCATCTTCAAGGTTTTTCATAGATTGGAATAACTGATCTATGGTTCCTTGCGTTTCTTTTATGAGGGTTTCAACTTTTGCAACTTTGGTGCCTAATCCTTGCGCAATACCTTCCAGTTCGCCAAGGCGTTTTCGTTCATCCTCAAGTGCTGCAAGCCCTGAGGTCATTTTTGAGTAGGCTTCAGCTTCTTTTTTCTTTATGCTTTCAAGCACGGAATCAATGCTTGTGCGTGCCTGGTCAAGTGAGTTTATTGCATTGTACTCTATTTTCTCAACACTCGATCGTAGTTTTTCAACTTCAGCATAGTGTGAAGGAAGCCTGACCATTCGGTCTTTAAGTGAAAGGATCTTTTCTTCCTTTTCAAGTATTTTCTCACTGAATGTTATCGAAATGGTTTCGAATTTATTCTCAAGAGGAAGGAGTTTTTTACCGTACATCTCCTCCTTTTGTGCTTTTAGTTGTGCGATTTGTTTTCGCTGCTCTGAAATTTCATTAAGATATTGGTTGATGTTTTCCCGTACTGCGTTTTGTTCGGGTTCATTGGCTTGGGAAGGCGTTTTTTGAGATTCCGCAGCAATAATTTCGGGTTTTTCCTGTTTTTTTGAAGTTGGGGGTTCAACTTCTATTTTTGGAGTAGGAAGGGTGACTTCAAGCACAGGTGTTTTTGGTTTTTGTTCAGGCTCCTGAGTTGTTGTTTCCTGTATTGATTGTTTTTCCTCTTGCCAGTCCTTTTCCATTTCCTTAAGTATGTTGAATTTGATATCGTTTGAAGAAAGTACCTTGTTGATGGGGTTTGCCGTTTGCATCGATTCCCGTTTTAATTCTTCTTCAAGAAGCGAGGTTACTTCCTTTTTTTCTTGGGACTCAACAAGTACGGGGATTTGAACTTCGGAAGGAGGAGTCTGGGTTGGTTGCAATTTTATCTCAGGATGAGTTATGGGCGCAGTTATGGGCGAGGGTATCGGCACCTGCGTTTCTTGCTTTTCGTATTGGGGTGCGCTCGATGTTGTCCTTTGGGATCCCGTTTCCTGCTTTATCCAGGAAATTCTCATATTCGTAAGATTATAATGAATTTGAATGTATCCTTCTTCTTCAAGAATGCGTAACCATTTTTCAACCGTTGCCTGGTCTATGTTGGTTTTTGCAGCGAGTTGAGGTACGTCAAGGTCTTTTTTGTATGCAATGGCTTTGATGAGAGTGTCTACGTCTGTTGAAATAAGTGGTTCGTCTACTGATATGTTCTCTACCATAAGCTATTCGCCCCTCTATGTTATATTTAATGATTAATCAGGTTTTTAAGGCCTTCCCTAGAAGGGTGAAAGCCCGCCTACTCGGCTATGACGCGGTAGGTTCCTGAGAGTTTGCGTTGTGCACGTGCAAATGCCTTCTTGATCGTATCTACATTTGCCTTGTAGGTATATACGGTGAAGAGATCTGTTTGTGCGTGAATTCTTGCAGCCTTGTGGGTTGGTCTGCCAAATGATTGCCTCATTCCTTTCTGGAGACGGTCTGCACCGGCCCCTGCAATCATTTTGTTTTCACGGACTACATGGTGAGGGAAAACCCTGACGACAAAGTAGTACATTCCGGCAATTGACTTTTCAAGGTGCTTGTTTGCACTTTGCCTGCTTGCTTCAAGGGTGTTGTCCCTTTCAACAACGGGGTTTACTGCACGTAAGTGCAATACGCAATCAAAATCCTCTTTTTTTGAGCCCATCCTGAACACCTGAAGGTGCTGGTGGGGGACATTGGGGATAAAGTTCATTTTTTGATTGGTCTTTGAATGCCTTGTCCATGCGACTTTTGTCATCGAACGTACACATCGTGCTGGTCTGATTCCCATGAATATTCACCTAATACAGTATATCATCTAAACGTAGTTTGTCAATATTGATTCGATACTTTTATAAATCCACGGACGGTGCTGTCCTTTTTTGTGCAGATTGTGGGGTTTGGAAAGTCTTATTTGTGAATATATAATAAGGGGTAACTTAGACGGGGACAGTCGGTAGTTATTTAAATGTTTGTCTCCTTTGAAAATCGTATACCTGAAAAGGTTAGGTGATGTATTTATGGCAAAAAAATCCATGGGTAACATGGAAAATGGAACGGGATCAAAAATGAGTAAAACCTCAGAAGAAATTGGTTCAAAATATGGAGCATACCTCTTTATTGCAGGGATTGTACTTGCGTTGGTTCTTGGAGCATTCAGCTCGATGGTACCCGCAAACTTCTTGCCTATCGGTGTTGCACTCCTTGCAGTACTTGGTTTTGCAGTTGGTTTGTTCAACATTTCAGAATCAGAAATGGACTCCTTCCTGATTGCAGCTGCAGCATTGCTTGTAGCGTCACAAGGGTTCGTTGGTAGCCTCGTAGGCCTTTCAGCACAAGTTGCTGGCGTCCCCTTGGTTGTTGACATCTTCAACATTGTCATCGGATTGGTACGAGAACTTCCATTCTTCGTTGCACCTGCAGCTGGTTTGGTTGCAGTCAAATCCGTATGGAAGTTGGCAAAGGACAGGTAATTTCCTTTTTCTTTTTTCTTTTATTTCAAAAAGTGCCTCTCTTTTTAACCTCTTGGATGCATCTTTATTTTGATTTGTGATTTTCATGGCTAGTACCCGTATTGCAGTTATTGACCGCGAGCTTTGCATAAAGGAAAAATGCGGCTATGCGTGCGAGCATGTTTGCCCTCCCAACCGAATGGGTGAAGAGTGTATTACCATTGAAAAGGCAACAGATTTTCCAGTCATTTCAGAAGAATTATGCATTGGCTGCGGCCTTTGCGTTAAAAAATGCCCTATGGATTGCATTACGATTATTAACATGACTCATGAATTGACCGATCCCGTTTACCAGTATGGCATCAACGCGTTTCGGCTTTATGGTCTTCCCTTGCCCGCTAGTGGCTGTGTTTCATTGGTTGGTAAGAACGGTATTGGGAAAACAAGCGCATTGAAGCTGCTTTCCCGTTCGATGAATCCCAATTTTGCACAGTTCGATCGTGCATTGAGCGAGAAGGAGATTCTTGAGAAATTGCCCATTGAAACCCGAAGGTATTTCCAGGAGCTTGGTGAATCGGTTCGCATGGTAAGCATGAAACCTCAGTATGTTGATCGTATCAGGGATGCGTTCAAAGGCACCGTACGTCAGCTGCTTGAGACTGTTGCGGGAAAGGATGCTGCGGCACGGGGAGTTGAATTGTTTGACCTCTCTAAATTTCTTGACCGAACGCTTTCACAGCTTTCCGGCGGCGAGCTTCAAAAAACTGCAATTGCGGTTTGCTATCTGAAGCAGGCAGACCTGTATTATTTTGATGAGTTCACCAATTATCTTGATATCGAAGAACGGCTTAAGGGCGCACTTATTTTGAAGGATCTTTCATCACAAAAGCAAGTGATGCTCGCTGAGCACGATCTTACCATTCTTGATTACGTAAGCGATTACGTATATCTCTTTTACGGTGAGGAAAACACGTATGGCATCGTTTCACATATTCGCGCAGTTCGGGCGGGGATAAATGAGTATATTGACGGTTTCCTTGGAGATGAAAACGTCCGTTTTAGGGAGTACTCGCTTGCCTTTTCCTCATACTCAGAAACGGAAGTCAAGACAAAACCGAAAATTACGTATCCTTCGCTTTCAAAATCATTCAATTCATTTTCATTTACTTCAGAAGGCGGAACTATCCGTGAAGGGGAAATCATCGGCCTGGTTGGCAAGAACGCACTGGGAAAATCAGTGTTCATGAAGATGCTTGCAGGAGTTGAGAAATCAGATGCAAAGCTTCCTGAGCTGAAGATTTCTTATAAACCGCAGTATATTCAACCCGAAGATTGTACGGCACTTGAACTGTTCATGCGCCACTCGCTTAACAATGAAGTGCTTGAAGACTGCAAGCGACGATTAAATTTGCATACGTTGCTTGAGAAAAAGCTTACTGAACTATCCGGTGGTGAGTTGCAACGGATTGCATTAACATTAGCGCTTTCGCAACCTGCTGATTTGTACCTCTTTGATGAGCCAACGGCATTTTTAGATATTGAGCAGCGTTTTGAATTTGCCTACCTTTTACGAAAAGTAATCGGTGAAAGCACCCGTGCGGCATTTGTCATAGACCACGATGTGGTGTTTATGGATACGGTGGCAAGCAGGCTTATGGTGTTTGAAGGCGAGTCAAGCGTTATTGGAAAAACGTGCGCACCTTTGGCAAAACGGGAAGGGATGAACAAGTTCCTTAAAATTGTCGGCGTTACGATGCGCCGGGACAAGGACTCAAAGCGTCCGCGAATCAACAAGCCGCTAAGTGCACTTGATACCGAGCAGAAAAAGAAGGGAGAATATTATTACGTTTAGCTGTCAGAAAGGGCTGCCTTAATATCTACGTATTCTACTTCTTCATTTTGTTTTCTTCCTTCAACCTGGGTAGGAGGCCCCGTAGTTATCTCGGGAGGTTCGTCCGTTGTTATTCCAAGGAAAAACCTGCGTTTTGTTTTTGAATCAATTTCGTGTGTTTTCATATTGGCTGTCGCCACAATCATTTGTGCAGCATGAGTAGTGAGCCATTTAAGCTCATCAGAGTCATCGACTGGCAGTAATATGATCGGTTTTGACGGATCATTTTCATTAGTTCTTTTCCAGGGAATCATTCGACCGTGTTTATGAGCCAGTCTGTCTAATCGTGTGCATTGTTGTGCCGTGAGGATTTGAATATGTACTTCAGCATAAAATTTAACTTCAAGCTCCTTTTCCAATTCGAGAATCCGTAGGATAAAGCGTATAAACCCCCAGTCTCCTTTTAATGAGTCAAGCAAAAGTATTCTTCGATTTCCATTGACGTTTTCAGTATACTCCGTAGTAGTTACTTGCGTTGGAAGAAATTCGCGTAGAAGTTCCAATTGCAATGACTGCGGTATTTCGGTAACTGGGTCAGGCTCTATTTTCTTAATCGGATTATCCTTTCAAATCGGCTGTCGTGTCTTGAAATAACTTCGCGGCTTGTCACTCCGAGTGTTGACATGCATTCAATATTCGTTCGTACTTTATATAAACGTTGCCTTCATAGTATTTTTATGGACCCAATTACCCGTTATTTCTTTGAATCAGGCGAACTCAAGCGCACTCAACGTTCAGGCTGGTGGACTGCACATGTGAAAGATCCTGAATCAGTTGCAGAACATTCATTTCGAACTGCAGTTATTGCATTTTTCCTCGCTGAATTGGAAGGAGAAGATCCTCATAAAGTTGCATCTGCAGCACTGTTCCATGACGTGCACGAAGCACGCATTATGGATATCCATAAAATTGCAAACCGATACGTAAAAGTTGACCATAAGGAAGTTGAAAAGGAGCAAATTGCCGATTTGCCTTTAGAAATTCGTGAATCGCTTCATTATTTGCTTTTCAACCTTTCAGACAAGGAAAAAACCATACTTAAGGATGCGGATTTGCTTGAAATGGCCTTGCAGGCAAAGGAATACCAGGAGATTGGTTATCCAACTCAGAGTTGGATTGACGTCGTAAAAGAAAAATTAGTGACAAAAAGCGCAAAGAAAATCCTTGGTGATGCCTTGAAATACAAAAGCACCGACTGGTGGAAGGACCTCAAAAGAATTGATTAGACGATTTTGAGAGATGATGGTGTAGTCCATCGGATCTTAAAAAGATTGATTAGATGTTTTTGAGAGATGATGGGGCGTAAATACCATCTGATTTAAAGAAGATTGACTAGGAATTATACTTGGTAGTATTATGGACCTAGAGCGAAAAATAGATTTGGTAAAACGGCCTCCCACCGAGGAACTTGTCACTGAACAAGATTTACGTGAAATTTTCCAAACATACGCTCATCCACGTCATTATATCGGTTTTGAGATTTCAGGAATGGTTCATATCGGTTCTGGTCTTTGCACAACTCTTAAAATTCGTGATTTATTAGAAGCGGGCTGTAAACCAACTATTTTCCTTGCAGACTACCATGCGTGGATTAACGGCAAATTAGGCGGAGATCTTGCAATGATCAAAAAGGTCGGAGTTGGTTATTTCAAACATGCATTTATTTCATTGGGTTTGGATCCTTCGAAAGTCGATTATATTTTGGCAAGTGAATTATACCAAAAGCGCCCCGATTTTTGGGCAGACGTACTTCGAATTACTAAAGATACAACCATGAAGAGGATGATGCGTTGCGTCACTATTATGGGAAGATCGGAAAGCGAAACGCTTTCTTCCGCAAGCATGGTGTACCCCGCCATGCAGGCAGCAGACATTTTCCATTTAGATGCACAGATTGCCCATGCAGGGATGGATCAGAGAAAAGTCCATATGCTTGCACGTGAATTGGCACCAAGTTTCAAGCACAAGTTTGTTGCGATGCATTCGCACTTGCTTCCTGGGTTGCAAGGCCCAGGTAGAATGAATGCGCCAAGTACGCAATCAACATCGAGCACTCGGCATTCTGACGTTGACTCAAAAGTTGAAGCAGAAATGGATGTGAAAATGAGCAAGTCAAAACCTGACTCCGCAATATTTATTCATGATTCAGTTGAGGATATTCAAAGAAAAATAAAGAAAGCACATTGCCCTGAAAAAGTAGTTGAAGGAAACCCGATGATCGAATATGCTCAGTACCTTGTGCTTCGGGAAAAATCATTGAAAGTTGAACGGCCTGCTAAATTTGGCGGAGATGTTGAGTTTGCAACTCCAGAAGAGCTCAAAAGCACGTTCACTGAAGGAAAACTTCATCCAATGGACTTGAAAAATGCAGTTGCAAGGGAGTTAATTGAACTTCTGAAGCCAAGCCGTGAGTACTTTGACAAGCACAAGGAATACTTAGAGCAGATCAAGGGCGCAAGCATTACGCGTTGAAAAGTTATTTGAATTCAAAGCTTTTTACAACTTGCCCAAGCTCTTCTTTTTCCTTTTCAGTTGCATCATTTGGTTTTACACTGGTGAATTGGAACACTTTTGCGTTTTTGCTAATTATGTAATCCGCTTGTTCGCCTTTGAATGCAACGGAGTTGACTTTACGTATTATTTCGATTGCAGGTTGTCCTGCAAACGTCATTTCTTTTCTTGAAATAAGCGTGTTGGTGCCTTGGGAATTTTCTATTGATTTCATTATTGAATTTTCAAGTTCAGGAATTGATTTCTCACTATATATTGTTGTCGTAAACCCGATGATTCCTTCCGTTTCCAACGGCACAAGTATGATTTCTGTTGAGGTTTCATATGCATCTTCAACATATTTCCAGGAACTTGGATATCCTATTGAGAAGAATTCATTTGCATACGTATTGGGTAATTTCATTGTTTCAACCTCTTTATCTTGCGTCGTTGTCATGTTTTGAACAGGTTGTTCTTTCTGTTCGATTTGCGGTGATTTTTGAGCCGTGCATCCAAAAACAAGGAGAAAAAGACAAAAAAATGTAGTGATTATATGAATATTTTTCATGTGGTGATTGAGGATGGCACGTATTTAATCCTGACTATTTTTCATACTCTATCGTATAGTCCTTGCCATCACTTGAAACAACGACTGTTTTTTCGTAAGTCATATACGTTGGGATTGACTTGAGGTTTATGATATTGATTGTCCCGCTTCTTCCCGAGTCTGTTTTGATCGTATATTTCTTATCGTAGACTCCTCCTGAAATTACTACTGCCTGGGGATTTACTTCGTCTAAAAATAGTTTAAGCTGCGTGTTTGATTCGCTAAGTCCCGAATCGGGCACTTGCATAATGTCGCACGGGAGGTTTTCTTTTGCATAATTGAGAAGGTATCTTTGTCCGCCCGTATTTATTCTTGAAGTGAGAAGTACGCATGTTTCGCCATAATCGACACGTATGACTGGGGCAAAATTGTTTTGGTCAGGATCAGTCTGCGAGATCACTGTTAGTTTTACGCCGTCATATGTTTTTGTAAGGCCCGGCATCATAGACACTACGGTTCCTGTTGATGATTGTGTTTTTAGCAATTGTTCATAGGTGGGACTTTGGTATGATTTTGCCTTAGGTCTCCATACTTCACCTATAATATAATTAGCAAGAACTGTTTTGAGTGCCCCGCTATATTCCTGATTTGAACTTGTCGTAATGACCAAGTCAAATCGGTCTATATCTTTTTTTGAGATAAATCTGTCGAATGCAGTATATGATTCAAAGCTTCCCGTATCAACTAAAATGTTTTTGTTTTTTGTCTGAATTACTATTGCTTGCGAATTATCATCCACCGTTGCAATGTCCATAAAATAGAGTGTGAGTCCTTTTGGTTTGGCAATTATTCCAGGTATTTCCTCTTGAGGCTCATCAGGCGTTTCAGTTACCGTGGTTGGTTTTTCCGTTGTTTTTGTAGTCGTGTTTGCCTGCTTTTGTTCAGGAAAAAGGGGACCTAAGCAACCAAAAAGAAGGAATGCTACAATAAGGACAATTATGATGTTTTTCACAAGCTCACCATACGTGCCAAGTCAGGGGTATTTTATAAATCTTATGTCGACGTAGTGAGGAAATTTTTGAGGATTGTCTCTCCGTGTTCCGTGTGCCATACCTCAGGGTGGAATTGGACAGAATATATCTTTTTGGTTTCATGTTCCATCGATTCTATTTTGCAGGTGCTTGAATGGGCAAGAACCTTGAATTCCTTAGGTGCTTTTTTTGCCTCGTCAAAATGAGAAACCCATGCCTTGAACTTTTTTGGCACGTTCTTGAAAAGTGTGCCTTCTTTGTCGACAGATATCTCAGAAATGCCGTATTCTGCCGCTGCACCTTTTGCAACCGTGCCTCCGAATACATGCGTAATGAGTTGATGCCCAAAGCAAATGCCAAGAAGCGGCTGGGTGAGTGTTCCTTCCTTATATTCCTTTACGATTTCCTCAGCCAAACCGTTGCTTTTTGCATATACTGAAGACGGCCCTCCTGAAAGTATGATTTTTTCGGCAGATTTTATCTGTTCCTTTACTTTCTCGTACGGCTCGCTGTTTTGGATGATTTCGGCCTCAAAATCCATATCCCTGCAGTTGCGTTTGATAAGATGCGTATACTGTGAGCCTATGTCAATGATGAGTATCATAATTATGATAAACATCGGTATATTTTTATTATGCACGCGACCCTGTACTCTTGATAGTTATGGCAAACGCACACGCTGAAATCCAAGCCGCTTTTATCGCAGGGGATTTTCAAAAGATCGCAAGCATCGCAAAGTATTCAACTTCAAAGGTAAGAAAGCGCGCAAAAGGAGCACTCGAAGCCGCAGTTCGTGAAATTGACCGTACCATAAAGGGCAAGTCTCCAGGGAGCACAGTTACTTACCGAAGCAAACCTCGGGTTGTTTCTGAGCTTCTCCAGTCTCGCGTTTCGCTTATGAATCTCATTTCACAGGTGCCGTATGATCCTACACCTAACAGTGCAGCAATTAAGGCACGAAAAGACCAGATACTTAAAAAACTCGTGCAGGGTGAGCCTAAAGTCTAATTGCAACACATAAAACTACAAAAACCAACATTTAAAAAGGGGATTTGTTATAGTATCTATTAACTGACAGAGAGTGGATACTATGCTAGATACTACAAATTACCGTCCATCAGACTTAAACATATATTCGGCACTTGTGGGCAGATACGTGCGAATGCATGATCTTAATGGATTAGCATACTTATTAGATATTGCCGCAACTCCTCAGGCAACGGGTAAAAACATTGAGCAGATTGAAACGATAAAATCAAAAGCAGCATTTTCTGTTTTGCATCTTCTTAATCGTATTGATGATTTATCTGAACAATTACGTGGTGCGTATTTTGATCGTACTAGCCTTTCTAATTTTAAATTAACCCGTGCACTTTCCCATGCCCCCGCGGGTCTTGCATTTGTTTTGGATGTTGTACATAATTCGATGAATTTATTTACGGTTCCTGACGATGACGTAGGTGTTACATTTAAATCAGGCAGAGAGATTTTTTTCAATAAGCCTCAGTTAACTGCACTACAACTAAAAGTGAGGGCTCTTCTTGCACAGATGGATTCACAATTCCAAGTAGCCCCTCCCGTAGTTGTTTTGGAAGTTTCAACTGTTCCAGCGCCTTCTCCAAGAGTAGCTTCTTCTTCAAGAAACGTACAAACTATTTTTCATGATGATGATCGACGCCCAACTTTGGTTGAAAAAGGGCGCTCAGGACTTCAGCGTCCTGAACCCGGTTCAAGGATTGCGAGTCCTGCAGTTGAAGGACCGCGTGGAGTCGCGCACACAGAGGATCTTCCAAAAGGAACCCAACTTCCCCAAGGTTCTAGACGTGGGTTTACGGATTTAGGAAGTATTCGTGCTCAAACAGGATTAAAACGCATGCGCTGGTAATTTTTTTATTTTTTAATAGGTACGTCACTTCGTCAATTAACATATTTTTTTGCTTTTTGATACGCTCTTTTTTAAACATTCATTTATTCGTTTATTCTAAACAGGTGCATATATGAGAGGGAACTTATTCGTAACGACAGTATTATTATTGCTTCTTTTGTCAGGCATTTCATTTGCCCGTCCGTTTCCTATTGTAACAAACGATACTGTCGCACCTTTTGCCGACCAACCGGAGTTTTCAAGCATGAGCGATGCACAAATTCAGTTTTTTGCACAAAATTTTTATGGTACACAAAAATTATACGCAAACCAGATTTCCCAGCTTCGTGCGTATAATCCGAATTTTCTTATGCTTCATTATCGTTTGGGCCAGTCTGCAGGTTCTGCACCAGGCATTGCGCATGATGCGGATTCCGACGGTTCAGTAAACGGCAACGTATATTCTAGTGAAGAATGGACAAGCTATACACAAAACCAAGACTGGTACATTCTTGGCAGTGACGGACAACGACTTTACCAAACTCAATGGAATTGGTATCCGTTTGATCTTGGAAGAAGTCAAGTCGTTCGAAACCAGGTTGCTGATTACTGGGTAAGGCGTGCAACTGAAGAAGCGCGCGCAACAGGCAGTGACGGTATTTTTGCAGATTCTTCAGGCCAATTGTTTGGCCCGTGGCAGAATACAAACGCGCTTCCAAATTACGTTCCGGGTTCTCCAACATTTACGGTTGCAAACGGCCAGAATTGGCTTTCAAATGCGTATGTTCCTTATTCTCTTCGCGTGTGGCAGGGCATGCAGGCACAAAATCTTTCCTATCTTCCAAACGTAGGCCAATTAATTACTAGTTGGGATTCGATTAACAATTATCTTAATTCTGACGGTGCGATGGTTGAAGGTTTTGCAGGATTTGGTTCAAGCATTGCCGACGTAAACGATTGGCGCCTTGAAATGAATAATGTACTTACGTTGTCCCGGAACAACAAAATCGTAATCGCACAGACGTCTCTTGATGCTCAAAATGACCTTACTCGAAGAAGTTTTATTGCAGGGAGTTATCTTCTTTCAAAAGGCCCAAAGAGCTACCTTTTCATGTATTCGGGCTCAACATTGGAGTGGTATCCTGAATATGACCTTGATTTGGGCGCATATGTAGATATGCCTGCAAACGTAGATTCATTAGTATGGAACGGAGTTTATCGAAGAAATTTTGAAAAAGGAATGGTGCTTGTTAATCCAAGCGGTTCAAATATGGTCGTAAATTTAGGTACCACCTATAATCTTGCCCAATTTCAAGGCGGAGGAGCCATTCCCGTAGACGGTTCACGTGCAGGTTCGATTACCTATCAATCGGTAAATCAAGTAACTATTCCTGCTCAAGGCGCAGTGTTTCTTTTGAATATTCAAGGTGCACCAATTGACGCGGACCAGGACGGTTATACTTTTGCAGTTGATTGTAATGATAATAATGCACAAGTAAATCCGGGTCGAAACGAGGTTCCAGGGAATGGGGTTGACGATGATTGCAACGTAAACACTCCCGATTCAATCCTTTCTCCTACAAACCAGACCGGCTTAATTGCAACAATTGGTTCGGATTCATCCATATATTATAATGAACGTGATGCCGCAGTTACAGGTGCAACCCATTTCATCATTAATCCTGTTGTCGGGAATGGCTTGGGAACCCAACTTGCTGACAACCAAGGATTGTACATATACACTCCTCGCGTAATGGGTCGTTTTTATTATCGTGTTGTCGCATCAAATGGGCAGGCAGTTGCAAATGTTGCAGCGTTCCATCGGTCAGGACAAACGTTCCTTACCTGGACGGAAAATGGCGCAGCATCATATGCTATTTATCGTGAATCTAATCAGCAGGCAGGAAGTGTCGCAGTTGATGAAACAAATGATCCAATACAGCCTGTTCTTGTTTGGCAAGACAATGGTGCGCGAGTTTATACTCTTTTCTTACCTCAGGACTCTTGGAACCGTGAACTTTTCCGAGGCCAAGGGCTTAATTTCTTCGTTGGCGTTCCTCAAGGGTATAATTATGCTTCCCCTTCAAGACTTCCAGTTGTAATTCACCAGGAAGGTCGCAGTTCACGATATACGAACAACAATGCGCGTGTTGGAACAGGTGGCAGTCCTTATGATATTACTGCAGTGTATGTGCGTCTTGATGATCCTGACCTTCCAACCTATTCGCAAGGATGGTATTTTGGGCATTATTGCAATCCTCAAAATCCTCAAGAAGGCGTTTGCAATTATTTAGAAAATGCGTACATTGAATTTATTCTTGCATTGCAACGAAATGCCCAGTATAACATCGACCAGGATCGTATCTATGACTATGGTCACTCAATGGGTGGAACGGCAGCACTTCGATTTGGTATGCGTTACCCGGATATTTTTGCAGGAATTTATGCCTCTGAACCTGTAACAAACTTTGATACGGTCGCAGATCTTGGCGGTACAAACTGGGAAGCAGATGTTGCAGATTCAAGAGGAACTTCTGCACAAAACCTTCCGTTTCATCCGGTAGGCGTTTCAAGAAATTACTTGTTGAATTTAGACGGTCAAGGCGTTTGGACTGTTGAAAACATGATCGATTCTGTTTGCCGTAATCAAGGAAAAAATACAGCACTTATCACTCTTGCCCATGGAACTGCAGATGACAGTGTTGATACCGATACGCAAGGGTATTCCTTTTATCAAGCAGCTAATCGTTGTCATTTAGGTTTTCAGGCCCAAATTACAAGTGGAGGTCATAGTTGGCAAGGCTTTGCCGGCATGGGCCAGATGCTTGACATTTTTGGGAATCATCAATTCAGAAAAGCAAGTTTCCCTGCATTTTCAAATGCTCAAAATTCGAAAGATCCTTCAACAACCGGAACAGGCTCATTTAACCAAGACCTTGTTTGGGCTTTACGACAAGACACTGCGACCGTGTGGGAATCGGAAATTCGTTCAACTACTACGGATCAGCAGGTAGACGTTACTCCAAGAAGATCACGCCTTGTGGTTTTACCCAATCAACAATTTTTCTGGGAACGAAGGAATACTCAAGGCACCGTACTTGCATCCGGTTCAGTGCAGGCAGACCCCTATGGAGTAGTTACTGTCCCCCGATTCCTTGCAACTACCTCAGGGAGTGTTCTTGTGCTTACTGCTGGCCAGGTGGCGCCAGATATAACTCCGCCTGTCATTTCAGTTCCAACGACGACTCCAGGAACAACAACTGCGCAAGTAGTATTCACTACTAATGAACTTTCAACGGTGCGTTTGGACTATGGGACCACACGTTCCTATGGACAGGTTATGAATCTTCCTTCAAATACGCAGTTTAGTGTTAATCTTGTTTCACTTGCCCCTTCAACAACCTATTATTATCAGGTTACGGCAACGGATTCTGCAGGTAATTCGCAAACGTTGAATGGCCAATTTACTACGTCTGCATTAGTTGTTGATGCGGATGGGGATGGATATAACTCAAATGCGGATTGCAACGATGCAAACGCGCAGGTAAATCCGGGCCATGCTGAAGTTCTTGGAAATGGCATTGATGATGATTGTAACTCAAGCACTCCTGATCAAGTTGTAAACGGATCTTTGCAAACCGTAACACTCGTATCTAGTGCAGATTCATACCTGTATCCATCATATTCAAATACGGGCAGACAAACAAACCTTAAGATGTATCAGGAAGGAAACACAGCAAGCCAAACACGCCTTCTTGTACGATTTAATATTTCCTTGATTCCAGCAGATGCAGTTATTACCAACGCGCAACTTAAATTGTATCATGTGGGGTCTTCCTTTGACACGGCAGCAAGAAACGTTGCCGTTTGTGCACTTTCCCAAAATTGGGTTGAAGGAACGGGTACGCATGAATTTGACGCAGGAGCAACGGGCGTTACGTGGACCTCAACGGGAACGGGTGTAAACTGGAATATAGCAGGCGGATCTTGCGGTGCAGATTTTGCAAGCGCCCCCGTACCTTACCGGGCAACGAGCATCTACGATCCAGTACGCTTTGTCGTATTTGATGTGACCTCACAGGCGCGTAGTTCAAACGGATACCTGGTTCATTCAATAAGCGGCAACTGGAGGCAGGATGATTTTGCTCCTCGTGAAGCTGCGGATCCAAATGTTCGACCTCAATTAGTTGTTACTTACTCCCTCCCCGTTCTTGACGTAGACGGGGATGGTTATGATGCGAACACAGATTGTAATGACCATAATACCCAAATCAACCCCAGCATGGCAGAAGTTTTGTACGACGGCATTGACAACGACTGTAACCCCAATACCTTGGATTACGTAGACGTTGACCAAGACAGCTTTCGTTCCAATGTTGATTGTGACGACACTAATCCTCGCGTTAATCCTGGGGCTTTGGAAATTCTTTATGATCAAATAGATAATGATTGCAATGTAAACACGCCAGACACCGTTGATGCGGATCAAGACACTTTCAACAGCAATGTTGACTGCAATGATACTAATACCCAAATCAACCCCGGCATGGCAGAAGTTTTGTATGATGGAGTTGACAACGATTGCAATGTGCAGACTTTGGATTTCCAAGGATACTCTCATTTCTTCACAATTGAGGAAATTCAAAATTATACATCTACAAATCTTGGGGATTCCCATATGTTTGACGTTAAAAATGAGTTTTCCTATTTTTCATTCCTCCCTCCCCAGGAAGGAGACTATGAGTTTATTGTAACTCTTAAGAAAGAAGGAAATCCCTATTGGTTCCAGGTGAATGTTCGAAATGTGCTTGAGGGTCGCGTCACACACGATTTGGGAAACATATCTGATAATTCCTATTTCCAATACTCTACGCAGTTTCATATCCATCCCGTTTTGACGCAGGTTCGTTTGTATGGGGGAGCACGGGGAGGCTCAAAGCAGTATCTTCAATCTGTTGAGATTAGGCAAATCCCCCCTCGCATTGACGTAGATCAGGACGGATTTGTACGTGCTGTTGATTGTGATGATACTAATGCCCAAATCAACCCCGGCATGGCAGAAGTTTTGTACGATGGTGTTGATAACGATTGTAATGCCAACACCCCAGATATGGTTGATGCCGATGCAGATGGGTTTAATTCAAACGTTGATTGTAATGATGCTGACGCACGCGTCAATCCGGGAGCCCAGGAAGTTCTTGGAAACGGAATTGATGATGATTGTACGTCTTTGACACCCGATGTTTTGCAGACCTATAATCTGACACTGTATGCTGTTGAGGACGCATACGTATTCCCTTCGTACGGTAATACGGGAAAACAGGATATTCTCAAGATGTATCGCGAGGCCGATGTAGCATCCTCAACTCATCTTATTGTCAAGTTTGATACGTCAAGTATCCCACAAGGTGCACGTGTTGTACGTGCGCGTCTTGAATTGTATCCTCTTGTTTCTCAATTTGATTCTGCCGTACGGGAGGCAAGTGTTTGTGCACTTTCCCAAAATTGGGTTGAAGGAACGGGTACGCATGAATTTGACGCAGGAGCAACGGGCGTTACGTGGACCTCAACGGGAACGGGTACAAATTGGAATACAGCAGGTGGATCTTGCGGACCGGTTATTTCGAGTGCTTTGGTTTCGTATGTTGCACAAGCCTCTTTTGACGAATCACGGTTTGTCGGTTTTGATGTTACGTCTCAGGCACGTTCATCCTATGGATTTATGATTTTACCCACAAGTGGCAATTGGAGACAGGATAATTTTGCCCCGCGGGAAACGCCGGATGCGCGTATGAGACCAAGACTCATTATCGAATACCAATAATCTCTTTTTTATTCGCTTAATTCTTGTGCGATTATTTTTCCAAATTCCCGTGCAGAAAGGGGGCCATCGGCAGTGATAAGCGTTCCGTGTTTTGCGTCTTGAGTTTTGTCTATTTCAACGGGCTTTCCCGTGTATATTCCCTGTTTTTTGATTCCTTCAATATTTTCCTGATCTTGGTACGTGGTTGCCTTTCTTCCGCTTAACACGTTTGCACGAAGAAGGATTCGCGGTGCGATGCAAATAGCACACAATACTTTATCTGCAACATTGAATTCCTTGGCAATCCTTAGTACGTCATTATTTTCATGGAGTTTGTGCTCAATAACTCCTCCACCACCTACAAATACAACGGCATCAAAATCCTTTGCATGGACTTCTTTTACTTCAAGGGTTGCATGGGCATTTTTTCCCTTTCTGCCTTTGCACTCTCCTTTGTGGGTGCTTGCAATTGCACATTTGATTCCTTTTGCCTGAAGTTCTTCAAGCGTATGGAACAATTCCTCATCCCTAAAATCAGTAGGTGCAATGATAAAAACTGCGGATTTCATACTGTTCTTTTGATTGTTATATATAAAAAGAATAAGGGGCACACATGCCCTTTTAAAATCGAAAACTGTTTAACTACAATCCGCTCCAATTTGCAAAGTTTGTTCCGCACTTAGGACATTTTGCACTTTTCCAAAGTCCCTTGCAGTTGTTGCACAGCGTAAAGCTTGCGCTGCATTTTGAGCACTTCGTATTAACATTTGTAAACCCAGAGTTGCATTTTGCACATCCCATAATTACACCGGATACCAAATTCTGCTGATGTTTATATTCTTTAGCTTCTTTGCAATACTATCTGGTCCGTTAACTTTTTTTGAAGTTGCTTACCAGGAAAAAAACGCCAAGCATGAGGATGATTATTCCGCTTGGCGGCAGGTTCCATTCAAAGGAAAGCAGTGTTCCAAAAAGAACCGCAGCTCCTGCAATTGCTATGCTTATGAATACACTTTGCATAAAACTTTTTGACCGTTTGAGTGCGATGAGTGCAGGGATGACTAAAAGCCCGCCTACAAGAAGAATTCCTACTGCGCGCATAGCAATGACGATAGTGCCGGCTGTCAGCACCATAAGGGTCGTATGTATGAATTTTGTGTTTATCCGTTGGACTTGCGCAAGATCAGGATTGAATGTGCTTATGAGCAATTCTTTGTATTTGAACACGACAAATCCTATTATGAGTGCAGTTAACCCTGCAAGAAGGTATATTTCTTCAGTGCTTACTGTTAAAATACTTCCAAAAATATAGCTGAAAAGGTTTGCATTGAACGCTTTTGCATACCCGAGTATTGTTATCGCAAGGCCCATCCCGACCGCAAGGATGACGGCTATTGCGGCATCCCCGTATATTTTTGTGCGTTCAATGAGTTTTTGCACACCAAGTGATCCTATAATCGCAGTTATGAGCGCAGTATATATTGGAGGTACGCCAATCAGGAATCCGAGTGCAACTCCTCCGAATGCAGCGTGTGCGATGCCGTCTCCTATGAGTGAGAGCCTGCGTAAGTTGAGGTATATTCCAAGAATGCCGCAGCATATGGCAAGCAAGCCCCCTGTGATAAGTGCGTTCCATCCAAATTGGTATGAAAGGAGTTCTAGCATGATTTTCCCTCATGGTGATGAATCACCATATTTTCCTTGCCATAGGTCTTTTTGAGGAGCATTCCTAATTCTGAAACCGATCCTTGGCATGAAAGGTTTTTGTTGACACACACTACGGTTTTTGCGTATTTTGAAACGAGGCCTATGTCATGAGTTATGATTATTATCGTTGTTTTATTTTTTTGGTTGATTCTTGCCAAGAAGGAAAAGAACTGTTCATTTGTTTCCATATCGACGCCTACAGATGGTTCGTCAAGTATCAATACCTTGGGGTGCTGTAAAAGCGCAAGCGCAGTCATTACTCGTTGTTTTTGGCCGCCTGAGAGCTCTATGAATTGTTTGTCCATAAGGTCATTGATTGCAAGGGCCGTCAATAATTCGCTTGAGTCGTGCCCGACTTCACATGCACTAAAAAGTTCATTGACCTTTGCAGGAAAGAGCCTGTCAAACGAGTAGGTTTGAGGAACATACCCTATTGTTTGTCTGCACGAATCATCTGCTGGAACGTGGGTCCGTATGGTTCCGGC
This sequence comes from Microcaldota archaeon, assembly GCA_964434735.1. Lineage (GTDB taxonomy): Archaea > Micrarchaeota > Micrarchaeia > Anstonellales > Bilamarchaeaceae > CAYSWK01. The sequence goes on from CAYSWK010000005.1 coordinate 45,156, forward strand.
AGTCGGTTTGAGCATTCCAAGAATAATTTTTGCAAGTGTTGTTTTGCCTGCACCGTTTGGCCCGATAAGTGCCACAAAGTCGCCGGCGTGAAACGAGATGCTGATACTTTTAAGTATCTCTTCTTTTTCGTAGGAAAAAGAAACGTTGTTGACTTCGATCACATGTTCATGCATACTTATCCACATTCCATTGCAATTTTTATTCGTTCTAAATCCTCCCGTAAGATACTTATGAATGTTTCTTTTGCAGGGTCCTTAACTGATTCACCGTTGTTGAGCACCAGTGTTGTTGCACCCACTTCCCGTGCAATTGTTTGGGAAACTCGCGGGTCGACAAGCTCGTCATAAAAAAGGTATTTTACTTCATATTGTCTTGCTTTTTGGACCATATCAATTATTTGGCGGGGAGTTGGTTCTGTTTCAGGTGATAGCCCAACGAGCGGAATTTGAGTAAACGAATAATCCCTTGCCAGGTATGCAAATGCGTTATGTGTGGTTAAAACGACTGGTTTTTTACATGATTTAATCGCTGCTTCATATTCCTGGTCGAGCTGATCTAATTTCGTAACGTACTGTTGCGCGTTTAATTCATATTCTGCGTTGTGTTCAGGATCTGCCTTTATCAATCCATCCCGGATGTTTAATGCGATTTTTTTTGCATTTTGCGGTGAAACCCAATAATGAGGGTCAACGGCGTTTCCAGTGTTCTGTTTTGAGTCCTGTGTTTCTTTAATCGCGTTTGGAAGTAGCTCGATACCTTCATGTGCCCGCAATACAGCGGTTTTCCCATCTAAACTTTCAACTGCCTGTTCTTCAAATGCGGCAAAATCGGCTCCCGTTACGATGAAGACGTTTGCGTTTTCAAGCGCAATCCTATCTTTAGGAGTTAACTCAAAATCGTGCGGTTCGCTTCCCGGCGGTACGAGCACCGTTACTTCTGCCGCGTTGCCCGCAACATTTTTTGCTATGTCATAAAAAGGATAGAACGTTGCAACTACCTGGAGTTTTGAGTCCGGAAGAACGTTTTGGAGTTCTGCATTTTCAGGATTGTTTTGAATGCAGCCACTAAGCATTAATCCGCATAGAAGAAGAAAGGCTATTTTTCGCATACTTTTCTTGTGAAGTTATTAATATTTAAGTACTTTGTTATTAACTATTGAACATTGGTTTAAAAACAAGTTAATAGGTGTCGACGATGACCATCATAAGTATGTCAATAAATGATGAGCTGCTACAGGAGCTTGATACGATCCAATCTGAGCTTGGTTTTTCAGGCAGGAGTGAAGTTATTCGCGCAGGCGTAAGGATGCTTCTTGATGATTCAAGGCAAAAGACGAAGTTGAAAGGGGCGCTTGATGCAATTTTACTGGTTATTCATTCTGATGCGCATTCGCACGCAACGTTTCATGCACGTCATGATTTTCAAAGCATTATCCGCACCCAGTTGCACAATCATTTGCAAAAGGAAAAATGCCTTGAAATATTCATTCTTCACGGGGATGCAAAACAGGTTCTTGAACTTGAGGAATCCTTTAAGACAAACAAAAAAATTGATTATGTTAAACTGATTGTTTCTTGAAATTAGTGTCGCGTACCATGTCTGAATTGCACTTTATGGCTGAGAATATAGCCTCGTGAAATCAATATAAATAATGCCATAAAGAGTGCGCAGAGTGCAAACGCAACTTGAAATCCGAAAGCAACAACGATAAACCCGGCAACTCCAAGACCTATAAATTCGGCAAAACGGTAAGGGACGTGGATCATCCCAATATCAAGGGAAACCCAACCGTCATTATCAATGGTGTGGAATACTACCTCTTCAAAAATGACTCCGCCTGCCCCAAGCCCTACGGCACAAAGGAACATGATGAACGGAAGGTAAGGCATAGGGACTAAGGGAAACGCAAGCAGCGAAAGTGCCGAGCAGCTGATCGCAATGAGATATATGCTCTCATCTGAAAGTTTTAACCGTTTGCAACTTTGGACGGTAAGAATATATCCAAGGGAAAAGAGGATAAGTAGGCTGCCCATCTCTATCAGTTGTATTCCGCGCATTACACTTAGAAAAACAGGGATAAGGTATCCAAAAAGCGGTGCGTCAGGTATCGATGCGCATATCATAATCAGTGTGGGTGTAGTCCAGTATTGTGGTTTTGTGTATCGTTTGACTGCCTTTGCCAGTGAGATTTTTTTCTGAAGGGGTTTTCCGTCAGAAAGTACGTATGCAAGAAGTATGATGATTCCTCCAACTGCGCCAAGTATAAGAAATGCACTATCAAATGAAAGTGCGAATAATCCCATAGAGACTACGAACACGCGCCCCAATAAGCTTCCAGCACTGCGTACTGAAAGCATAAGAGACGCAAATTGTTCCTCGTTTCCTTTTTTTGCAACGCGGTATATTTGCGTTCGTACTACTGCCCAAAATCCGGACGTGCTTACTCCTTGGGCCACACGCGCAACTCCAAAACCAAACGGCGTTGTGGAAATAAGGAAAATAAAGGGGGCGATAATTCCAAATATTCCATTGATGACAAATACGGTGCGCGTATTTATGATGTCTCCAACAACAGAGAGTATGAGTCTAACGAACATAAAAACAAACGGGAGAATGGCAAGAACAAATCCGATAGATTCAAGGGAAAATTGCTTTTGAATAAGGTATATCGGAATAATAAGTTCAAGTGCCGCCGTAAGGAAGTTATTGGCGATATTGATGCCTGCGAGGCTGTATACATCCGATTTTTTTGTCATGCTACTTTTCCTTTTTCTTTTCCTTGCGGGGGTCCTTCATTTCAAAGGGAAGGTCGAATTTTTCGCTGAATTTTTCTTCTTTTTCCTCCTTAACCTCTTCCTTTGGCATTTCTTTCTCTTCTTCTTTAGGCGGAGTTGCGGGCGCCATCTTATTCAGTGCTTCCTTTGCAAGCTGTTTTATCCTCGCGCGCTCGCTTGCCTCGCGAATTTGCCTTCGTAGTTCCTCTTCCCTTTGGATTTCTTCAGGCGTTTTTATTTTTTCAGCATCTTGGGAAACTGTTTCCTGTACAATCGGAGCTGCTATTGCCGGGGTTTCCTGAGCAGTCGGTTGTGTTTGCGTATCTCCTTTTTTCCAAATCCTAAAACCGAGGTATGCCCCAAGCATGAACGAAGGGACGTTTAATGCGGCAATAATAATTGCGCCGATTACTACAAACGTTTTGAGTGCAGCTTCAATGTTACAAAGCCCCGAACTGAGTGCAATAGGATCACAAAGCGATTGTATTGTTTTCTTGCCAAGGATTATCTCTGCAAAAAAAGTGGGGGCAATAAAATAGATTACAAACATGAGTATGCTTGCCAGTACCGCAATAGTTGCAAGTGGTCGTATCGCAGGAGGGAATGTACTTATTTCATTGTCCTGGTCACGAAAGAGTTGGGAATACGAAACAATTCCTGCAACTATTCCGCCCACAACAGGAAAAAAAGAGGTAATTGTAGAAAAAAGAACCAATCCGATTTGTTTTGGCTTGGTTATTTCCATGTTCGTCATGCCTTAACATGCTTTTTTCCGAACTTATCCGAGGCACCACGCGATTTTCTTCCTTGAGACGTAAGTCCACGGAATGCTCTTCCTTTTCGTGCGGTTACTTTTGTGTCGACCGTCTTTTTGGTTGGATCGACTAATAACACTTCGAAGTATTTGTAATTTCCATCTTCCCCAATCCAGTACGAATTGAGAACTTCAAGGTTTTTGTAAATCCTGTTTACACGCTGTTCTGCAATGAGTTGGTGGCTTTCCTGTGGCTGAACTACTACGTAGTTGTGCCTTGGTTTTCTTCCGCCCATAGGTACACGTCGTCTTCGTCTTCCTTTTCCGATTCGTGTCCTTACAACAACATATCCTTCCTTTGCCTTGTACCCGAGTCTTCGTGCACGTGCAATGTTTGTTGGCAATTCTACCCTATTGAAAACGGGTTCCCGTCTCCAGGAGTGGATTCGTTCAACATACGCACTTGAGCGTTCCTTGTATTCTTTTTGGAATGTCTCTTGAATGTACTTATAAGCACCCATAGTAACACCTAGCTGTTTGAAAATGCATCAATTATTCTATTTCGTAGGCTTTAAAAGCTTGCTACTTTGCAAAATGTGTTTTTACCAGTTGCCAAGCTTTTTATAATTGAGCGCCGAATACGCATCAAATCGTATTTAGGGTGGGGAAATATGAAAAACGTACTATGGTTTAGTGAGCTTACTAAAAAAAGCATCGGCGAGGCAGGGGGAAAAGGCGCAAATCTTGGTGAAATGACTCAAGCGGGATTTCCGGTTCCTCCTGGTTTTGTAGTTACAAGTGGCGCGTATTTCAAGCATCTTACTGCAAACGGCCTTACAAACGTAATCGAGCAAGAACTCAAGGGTCTTGATGTGAATAATAACGATGCACTTAATGCCGCAAGCGAAAAGATAAAAAAACACATTCTCGATTCACGAATGCCGGACGATATTCGTCACGACATTATTGTTTCATACAAGCAATTGTGCGACCGCATTGGCCGTGAATTGTTTGTTGCCGTCCGTTCGAGTGCAACTGCCGAAGACCTGCCAACTGCAAGTTTTGCAGGTCAGCAATCGACATACCTTAACGTAAAGGGGCAAGATCATGTCGTCCACATGGTTAAGGAATGCTGGGCATCGTTGTTTGAGCCTCGTGCAATTTACTATCGAGTGCAAAATCATTTTGAGCATATGAAAGTCGGTCTTGCGGCTGTCGTGCAGATGATGGTGCAATCCGAGCGTTCGGGTGTCATGTTTACGGTTGATCCTATTACTCAAAATCGTTCGCTTATTTCCATTGAAGCTGGATACGGGCTTGGTGAAACGGTTGTATCGGGCCAGATTACTCCCGATTCGTATCGTGTTGAAGCAAGCAATATGGCCATTGTCAAAAAGGACATCTGCCGTCAAACCTGGATGCTCGTAAAAATCGGCGAAAAGAACCAGCGTGCAGATATCAAGGATGAAATGCAAGACAAACAGAAACTTACTGATGCGGAAATTGTTGAGCTTGCAAAAGTTGGTTTAAACATCGAAAAGCACTATGGTTATCCTCAAGATATCGAGTATGCATTTGAACGGGGTAATTTGTACATTGTTCAATCAAGGCCCATAACAACCTTGACTGATAAGAAGGGACTTGAAGGCGCAAGCCACACGGAGCCTGCAGTTGGACATACGGGTGAGATTATGGAAGAAAAATCAAAAATCGATATTTCAAAAGCAAAAGTACTGGTAAAGGGTTTTGGTTCCTCACCTGGCGTTGGCACGGGCAAGGTAACGATCATCATGAGCCCAAAGGAAATTTCACGGATGAATAAGGGAGACATTCTTGTTACGGACATGACGACTCCTGATTTTGTTCCCGCAATGAAAAAATCTGCAGCTATCGTAACCAATACGGGCGGAATGACTTCGCATGCAGCAATCGTTTCGCGTGAGCTTGGCATCCCTTGCATTGTCGGAACCCAGAACGCAACTACGGTTCTTAAGGAAGGAATGGATGTTACGGTCGATGGAAGCCACGGCGTCGTATATGAAGGTATTGTCGCATTAGCAAAGGAAGATGATTCCTCAACAAAACCGGTTATGATGGCAGGTGAATCAGCACCTATCACCGGGACAAAGATTTACGTGAATTTGGCAGAAGTTGAATTGGCTGAAAAAGTCTCAAAGCTTCCGGTTGACGGTGTCGGTCTTTTGCGTGCAGAATTTATGATTGGCGATATTGGAGAACATCCAAGGCACATGCTTGAAACCGGTCGTTCCCAGGAGTTTGTTGATAAGTTGGCAGAAGGTTTGCGAAGGTTTGCGGCAGCATTCCACCCAAGACCCGTTGTTTATCGTGCAACGGATTTCAAGACAAATGAGTATAGGAATTTGACGGGCGGTGAAAAATACGAGCCACAGGAAGCAAACCCCATGATGGGTTACCGCGGCGCTGCAAGGTACATTCAGGAGCCCGAGTTGTTCAAGCTTGAGTTGCTTGCAATCAAGAAGGTGCGTGATGAATACCATCTTCGAAACCTGTGGGTCATGATTCCGTTTGTTCGAAGGATCGGCGAGCTTCGCGCTATTAAGGAAATGATGCGCGCTGAAGGTTTGTTCCAGACGCGGGATTTCAAGCTCTGGATCATGGTTGAAGTCCCATCAACCGTTATTTTGATCGACCAGTTCTGTCAGGAAGGGATCGATGGCATTTCAATCGGCACCAATGATCTTACTCAATTGACTTTGGGTATTGACCGTGACAATGCAACCTTAGCGGCAGGATTTGATGAGCGAAACGAGGCCGTTTTGCGTTCGCTTGAACGAGTCATTCGTGTATGCGGCAAATATGGCGTAACTACTTCTCTTTGCGGCCAGGCACCTTCCGTGTATCCTGAGTTTGCTGAGAAGCTGGTTGAATTTGGCGTTACTTCCATGTCGGTTAACCCCGATGCTGTTGAGCGCACGAGAAAGATTGTTGCAAGTGCAGAAAAGAGGATTATGCTTCGCAGGCTTGCCCAGCTTACGGCGCCTAAAGGCGATGACCTTCTTTACTAATTTTTTCTTTTCTTTTAGCGTTTGAATAGATATATAAATTTCTCCATTTATTATCACTTTATTACGGATTATTATGAGAATACTTTTGCAGTTCCCCGATCTGCTTGAAACAAGTTTCAAGTTTCCAGAAATTGGATTACAAAAAGGTGAGATCTAATGCGTATTTTACTCCAATTTCCGGAAGGGCTCAAAAAAGAGGCTCTTAAATACCAGGAAAAATACGAAAAGGAAGGCCACGAGGTGTTCGTGGCGTGCGCCCCTTGCTATGGCGGATGCGATCTTCCAATTGATGAAGCGCGTTGGATCAAGGCAGATAAAATCGTTCATTTTGGCCATGAAAAGTTTGTGAAAAAAGATTTGGATGTTGAAATTGAATATATCCCCTATTATCTTGACGTCAATCTTGATTCGGTTATGAAAACGTTTGAGCAATTGAAGCAATACAAAACCATTGCGCTTGGAACGACTATCCAACACATTCACCAATACGAAAAAATGTGTGAACTTCTAAAGAGCAAGGGCCATGAAGTTGTTGCAGACAAGGGATACTGGGCAATCAAAACCGGACAAATTCTTGGCTGTGATTCCCTTTCATTGAAGCGCGTTGCATTCAAGGCCGATGCATGCGTTATTGTTGCAGATGGGATGTTCCATCCTTTGGCAATAGATATCGAAGATAAGCCCGTATTTGTTATTCATCCGCAAACGGGTGCAATGAACCAGATCAATGATGAAATTATTCGCTTACGAAAAAAGAGGCGTGCAAATATCATTGCTGCAGTTGATGCAAAGACCTTTGGAATTCTTGTTTCAACAAAAGTTGGGCAGTTTTTGCTTGGACCTGCCGACCGCATCAAGAAGGAGCTTGAGGCAAGAGGCAGGAAAGCAATTATTTTAGTTGCAAACGAGCTTGAGCCGTTGCCTTTGCAGAACTTTATGTTGTTTGACTGCTATGTAAACACGGCCTGCCCAAGACTCGCAGACGATACTGATGAATTAGGCAAACCGTGTCTTAATTATGATCAGCTGAAGGAAGCATTCAAGATAATGGATGAGTTGAAAAAATAAATCGTTAGAACTCAATTGAAATGAATTGATTTTTTTGGGCGTATTTTATTTGAATTCTTGGATTTTTATTTGAGGTTTTGATTCGAGTATTTCTATTTCTCTTTTAATTGTTGGAGGTATGATAAATTCTCCATTTTTTACAAGGGAATTAAATCCGTTTTTTCTAGCATGGTCATATAATTTTTTAAGCAAGTTTTCCATTTTTTCACTTGCACCTCCAAATTCTTCAACATATGCCGGGGCTTTTGATTGTTTAAATCTCTTTTGCATGTTTCTTAGGTTTCCAACCCTATCTGCCGTTTCATCAAAGTCAAACCGTTTTGTAAGCCACATCGAATCTTGTTTTCCAAATTCTATTTCTTTGGTCGCATATGCCATACTTACCATTTCCTTTGTTTCTTTTTATTCTTTTTTCTTTTTTTCAATAGCCTTAAAATCCCTTCAATCCGTATTCACTATATGAACGCCATTTATGAAACTCACCTTAGCTTGCCATTAGTTGGTCGTGGAAAAGTTCGGGATATTTATGATTTAGGCGAACATTTACTCTTAGTCTCAACTGATCGGTTAAGTGCGTTTGATGTTGTTTTTAAGGAGCCTATTCCCCATAAGGGCGAAGTCCTTAATTCCATTTCAAAATTCTGGTTTGACCGGACAAAACATATTATCGAGAATCATTTGGTTTCAGATTCGGTTCCTTCAAGCCTTGGTGTTGATTCAAAACGCGCAATGGTCGTCAAGAAGGCAAAGCCCGTTATGCTTGAGTGTGTCGTAAGAGGATACTTGACCGGTTCAGGACTCAAGGAGTACAAGGAAAAGCAAAGCGTGTGCGGAATTCCACTTCCGTCAGGCCTTAAGGACGGTTCGGAATTGCATGAACCGTTGTTCACACCATCAACCAAGGCACCAAAGGGACAACACGACCAAAATATTACTTTGGATGAGGCAATCAAGATCATCGGCAAGGAAACGTTCGAGATCGTAAAACAAAAATCACTTGAACTTTACAAATTCGGTAAGGCACACGCATTGAAATGCGGCCTTGTGCTTGCAGATACCAAATTTGAGTTTGGAGTCTACCAAGGAAAAGTTATTTTGATTGATGAAGCCCTCACTCCCGATTCATCTCGTTATTGGCTCAAATCGGAATATGAAAAAGGAAAACTCGTAAGTCTTGACAAGCAGTATGTGCGAGATTATTTGGAAAAATTGGGCTGGAACAAATCTCCTCCTCCGCCCGCATTGCCAGGGGATGTTATCGAGCATACTTCAAAACGCTATCTGGAAAGTTTTAGGATGCTTACGGGTCGTGACCTTGCATGACGTATACTTCAAAAAATCCCGCAACTAACCAGATATATGCCAGTTTTCAGCTTATAAGCGATGAGGAGGCAAAGTCTTGTGTTTCAAAAGCGCATGAGACGTTTTTGCATTGGAAGCAGTTTTCAGTACAACAAAGGGCAGAGATTGTTCGAAAGATAGGTGCCACACTCAAATCAAGAACCAAGGAATACGCAGAACTTATTACTCAGGAGATGGGAAAGCCTATCGGTCAGGCTATTTCAGAAGTTGAAAAATGCGCATTGATTTGCGATTATTATGCAGACAACGCAGCTCAGTTTCTTGCACCGACCCATATCCAAACCAATCATGCTAAAAGTTTCATACGTTATGATCCGCTTGGAACTGTGCTTTTGATCATGCCATGGAATTTCCCTTTTTGGCAGGTGATTCGTGCTGCAATTCCGGCAATTCTTGCAGGCAATATTGTCTTGCTTAAGCATTCACGAAATGTTCCCCGATGTGCCCAGGAAATCGAGCAATTGTTCCTTGAAAGCTATCCTGCATATCCGTTGCTTATGAATCTTTTTGTTTCAGCAAAGCAAATTGAATCTCTTGTTTCCGGGGGTTTTATTCAGGGGATTTCACTCACCGGAAGCACTGAAGCAGGCATTCAGGTGGCGACATACGCTGGAAAACATTTGGTAAAGACTGTTCTTGAGCTTGGCGGAAGCGATCCCTTTATTGTGCTTGAGGATGCAGACCTTGAAAAAGCAGTTGAGATGGCTGTCATTGGAAGATTCCAAAATAATGGCCAAAGTTGCATTGCAGCAAAGCGCTTTATTCTTCATGAAAAAATTGCCAATAAGTTCATTGAGCAGTTTGTCAAGAAAGTGCAGACTCTCGTTGTTGGCGATCCGCTCAACCCTTCAACATACATTGGCCCTCTTTCGAGCGTTGAAGCCGCAAAGTTCATCCTTCTTCAACTTAAAGCCGCAAAAGACCAGGGTGCGCGTGTTTTGTGCGGCGGAGCGGCCCATTCGCGTGGAGGGGCCTACATTGAACCTACCGTTTTGCTTGTTAGACCTGAGATGCCTATAACTCAGGAGGAGTTCTTTGGTCCCGTTGCCCTGTTATTTGTTGTTTCGTCAACAGAGGAAGCAATTACGCTTGCAAACTCAACCAAATTTGGCCTTGGTGCAAGTATTTGGACTCGCAATATGAGTAAGGCTGAAACGCTTGCAAGCCAGCTTGATTCGGGAATGGTATTTATCAATTCCATCGTTAAGAGCGATCCTAAGCTTCCTTTTGGTTGAATAAAAAAATCCTGTATGGGGCGCGAAATGTCTTAA
>CAYSWK010000006.1:0-51677 GCA_964434735.1 Microcaldota archaeon
AATATTCCTTTTTAAAAGGATTAGTCATTAGTATATACTATATATTATTATATAATATAATAATAGTATATACTTATGGCTTTTGAAAAGCCGCATAAAAGGTGAAACGAATGAAAGAGATTGAAACCAACATTGGATCGGATGGATTTGAAGAAGTTCCTTCATCAAAACAAACACAAACCTTTGCACCCTCTTACTCCGCTTCAGGCCAACAGAATGCCCAGCCAACACAAGGCGCAAACAGGCCCGATTTTCGTATTGTTCAAGTGGATACTGACAAGAATGGGCAAGTGAACTACAAGAACGTAGGCGGCATGTGGAAGAATATTTCAAAGAACGGAAATGAGTTCTATACGCTCATGATCGGCCCTTTGAAGTTGCTTGTATTCCCCAATACGAACAAGTAAGGTGAATCTCATGAATGCAAACGCAACCCTCCCAGAATATTGCTATGGAAGCTCAAAAGCAGTTCTTGAGTACCTTATCAAGACTCCGGCACAATTTATCACGCTCCTAGATGGCCTCCTCAACACTCCTCTGTTGACCAGCCACGATAGGCAGATGGTGTTTTCGCTTAAGCGAAATCTTGAACTTGGCATGCAGGCACGCGATGTCGCGTCCAGGCTCTTTGAAGTAGCAAGCGATTCACCTAAATTTGCAGCATTGTTGCTTGCAACGGCAGTTTACCGCTTTGAAGCGTAAAGCCGAATTTTTTATTTTTAGGGATATATTTCAAAGACTTTCGCATGCGTGCATGCGAATGCGCACATCTTTGGAATTGGCCTTGGAATAGTGCGCATACGAACGTTAGTCATACACAAGTTAGTGTGAACTAGGTGAGCATATGGCAGAAGAAAAAGAAAAGGAAAAGAAAAAGTATTACGTTGACTTGGAGGATTTGCCCGGAGTAGGTCCTGCAACTGTTGAAAAACTCAAAGCAGCAGGTTATGTTGATTTTACGGCAATTGCTTCGGCATCACCTCATGATTTGGTTGATCAAGCGGAAATGAAGCTTGAGGCGGCCAAAAAAGCTATTGAGGCGGCCAAAGAAGCTATTGAAGTGGGATTTGAAACGGCAGATGTCATCTTTGAAAGAAGAAAGCACATCGGTCGAATCACTACCGGTTCAAAGGCGTTTGATGAGCTATTGGGCGGAGGGGTTGAAACCCAGGCAATTACCGAATGCTATGGTAAATTTTCATCCGGGAAATCACAAGTAGGTTTTCAGCTGTGTGTGAATGCGCAGCGTCCTCCTGAGGAAGGAGGGGTGGGTGGAAATGTCCTTTTCATAGATACGGAAAGCACGTTCAGACCCGATCGCATTGCCCAGATTGCAAAGGAAAATAACATGGATCCGGGTGAAGTTCTCAAGCACATCTATGTTGCACGTGCCGAGAATTCAGATCACCAGATGATTTTGGTTGACAAGGCACCTGAATTGATTGAGAAAAACAACATCAAGGTGGTTATTGTTGATTCTCTTACCTCCCACTTCAGGTCTGATTACATCGGTCGTGGGGCATTGGGTGAGAGGCAGCAGAAGCTCAATAAGCACATTCATGCGCTCCAAAGGCTTGCAGATCAGTATAACATAGCAGTATACATTACTAACCAAGTCATGGATAACCCTGGGCTCATGTTTGGTGATCCTACTACGCCAATTGGCGGCCATGTGCTTGCGCACGCTGCAACGTATCGTATTTACCTACGAAAAGGCAAGGAAGAGAAACGCATCGCGCGTTTGGTCGATTCGCCAAACCTTCCAGAAGGAGAATGCGTCTTTAAGGTGAGTGCAGGCGGACTTGGGGATTAATTTTTTTCCCTAAGAGTTTTAAATATACGTGCCGTATAATTATACGGGTGGTATAATTGGTAGACATTCACGCACGTGCAAAACGGGTAGGAAATTCCTGGGCGGTAATAATCCCTAAGGAAAAGGCGGATTTACTCAATCTTGACAAGGGACCAGATCTCCACGTGGGCATCGAGGTTATCCCGTCTCTTAAAGAGTTGCGTGGAACATTCAAGACAAAAAAATCTACTGAAGATCTTATGAAGGAAATCGATGAAGGCTGGGATTAGCATGTATTTTCTTGATACGTATGCCATGATTGAATATTTTCGAGGCACTCAAAGGTACGTTCAACTTATTGAGAATAATAAATTTTTTACAAGCAATTTCCAATTGATCGAGTTGTACTATTCTTCACTGAGGAATATGGGAGAAGAAATGGCAGACGATTATTTTGAGGCGTTTTCATTAGTTAAAGTGGAAATTCCTGAAAGAACACTCAAGAACGCGATGAAAACAAGATTGCTATTCCAAAATGATAAAAAATACATTTCGTATGTTGATGCAATCGGTTACCAGTATGCAGTTGATAATAAAATGAAGTTTGTAACTGGAGACAAGGAGTTCAAAAATGCCGATAAAAATTACGTTTTATATTTAGGAGACTAACCACTACTATACGCAGTTACTGAAGGTTGAGGTTTATTACTTACAAGGTGTCAGCGTCTCATAGAATGCAAGCAGCTGGTCAGTTGTTTTAGAAATATCAAACTCGCTTGCTTTTTTGTATGCTGCTTCACCTAATTTTTCCTTGTTTTCAATCGCTTTTACGATCTTACCGGGTAAATCAAACGCATCCGAGAACACATAACCATTTTTCCCATCATCAACTACTTCTGCTGGTGCGGCGTTTTTGCGTACGACTACGGGAAGTCGCGAAGCCATTGCCTCAAGTGCCGCAAGCCCTTGCGTCTCAAAGGACGAAGGCATGGCAAAGCAATCCGCAGATGCGTACAAATCAGCAAGCAGATTATCGGGCACAAAGCCGGTAAATACGAATTGCGAGTCCAGTTGTTCCTCATGCACCATTTTTTTGTAGTACTCAAGCGCCGGGCCCTTTCCTGCAATGACGAATTTGGCATTGGGGACCATATTCAAGACGCTGTGCGCGCTTTTAATAAGAAGTTCAAGGTTTTTCTCTTTTACAACTCGTCCGACGTGCAAAACCACTTTGTCGTCCTTGGTAAGTCCCCACTCCTTACGGCGGGGGATTCCGGTGAAGCTGTTAAGCGGGATGCCTGTCGAAATAATCTGTGTTTTCATGATTCCTTTTTCATGGACGATGTTTTGCAAGTAGTTGCTTGGTACGATTATCTTGGGGAAGGAGTTGAAATACCACGTAAGATATGACCAGGCTGCCTTTTGGAGCATATTCTGTACTTCGACAGACCCTGTGACATAGTGGAATGCGTCTGAAACAAGCGTATGAAACGTTGCAGTGCATTTGATGCCCAGTTTTTTTGACGTTTGGATGGCAGCAAGCCCCGTCGTTGCAATGCCGTGGGAGTGTATGACGTCAATCTTGAGATCATTGATCATTTTTACTGGCGAAAGGAAGTTGATGAGTGCGACCCGGTAATCAGGGTAAGGTTTGAACGCCGCCGAAGTGAAATAATGGACGCGCGGATCCTTGTTTGCATACTTATGTTCCTTGGTGCCAGGTGAGAATATGAATACCTCGTGTCCCCTGCGTTCAAGCTCATGGCGGTAGTTAAGGATGGAACTGACAACCCCATCTGTATTGGGAAGGTAAGTATCGGTAAAAAAGGCAATACGCATATACTTTATTTTAAACCGAAAGGTTTATATATAAAAAAAGTCTAAATAATATCCCACATTTAACAACTACGGTGATCCCTTGGCAAAAAAAATATCCTCAAAGAAAAAAACAGTCGCAATCAAGAAACCTGCAAAAAAGCCGGTCTTAAAATCAGTCAAGACGAAGGCTACTCCTAAAAAGGCACCTGCCCCTAAAAAGATGTCAAAAAAGTCGTTGCGGGCACTTGAGATACAAAAGGCGCAGAAGGAACTTGAATTGAAGAAGATTGAGGAGGAGAAGGAACTCAAAATCCAAAGGCAAAAGGACATCGAAAAACTCAACGTCGTATTGGCAAGCTCGATTGCACGCCAGCTTTTAATTGACCTTGCAGGTGAAAATACGCTTGCAATCATCAGGAATTTCCAGGAAAATCAAAGCGATGAGGATATTTCAAAGCAACTTAAGCTCAAAATCAGTGATGTACGTGCAACTCTTAACCGGCTTCATTCTCAAGGGCTTGTACGCTATTTCAGCCGAAAGGACAATGAAACGGGCTGGTACAGCTACAGCTGGGTTTTAAACCATGCAAAAGTTGACGAATGGGTCCAGGGAAGAATAACTGAAATGTCAAACATGAAGGAAGGAGACAACTATTTCTGCTCATCGTGCGGTATCGACAGCGTTATTTCCTTCGTTCATGCTGCCGGAACCAATTTCAAATGCAACCAGTGCAGCAATGATTTGGAGTTCCTTGAGCAGGAGTCCTGGGAAAAATTGACCGGATTGAAGAAATAGTTATTTTTGCACTTCTTTTTCCACTATTTTTACGTATTTTTCAAGCATTGCCTTTGCTTCTTTTTCCGTTTTTGCCTCGGCAAAGACACGCATGTAATTTTCCGTTCCTGATGGCCTTACGAGTGCCCATCCGTTTTTGACGTCTATCCTAACTCCGTCAAGGGTGTTTATTTTTCCTTTTTCCTTTGAAAGGGTTATGGCAAGCCTTTCCATTATTTCCTGTTTGTTTGCATTTCCAAGTGCTACCTTGGTTTTTGCATTGTGGTATTCAGGTATTTGTTTAACCCATTCGCTTACTTTTTTGTTCCCAAGCCCCTCAATTATTTTTGCAGCAGTGAGAAATCCGTCTTTTGCAAGGCTGACGTCGGGCCACATGACTCCGCCCACCTCTTCCCCTCCTAAAATGCCGTTTTGCTCAACCATGGCTTCGCATAAGTAGGGTGCGCCGATTTTGGTGTAAACAATGTGCGAGCCTTTGGAGTTTGCAATGTCCTCTATTGCCTTTGAAGTGGCAACCGTTGTTACAACTGCGCCTTTTTTCGTGGCAAGGGCAAAAATTTCCGCAAGCGCAAACACCTTGTCCCCGATTACGAACTCGCCCTTTTCATCAATAAAAATAACTCGGTCCCCATCTCCGTCCCATGCAATTCCTGCATCGTAGCCTCCTCGTTTCATGAGTTCGATGAGCGTTTTTACATTGTCTTTTGTCGGTTCGGAAGGACGTCCCGGAAAGTTGCCGTCAACGTTTGAATTGATTGAGGTTACTGCGCACCCGAGACGCTGAAATAATGCGGGCGCGATGGTTGCAGCCATGCCGTTCCCATAATCAAGAAGGAGTTTTTTTCCTCTTGTTTTTGAAGCGTCAACATAGGAGCTAATTGCGTTTATATGATCTTCAATGGCAGTGTTGTCTTTGCGTACGGTACCTTGCTTTTTTGTTTTTGAAGGATTGTCAATGAGTTTTTCGATGGGGCTTGCACGTTCCTTTGAAAGTGAAATTTCGTTCTTGTCCATTACTTTAAGCCCATTGTCTTTTGGGGGGTTGTGAGATGCTGTTATGATAATAAGGCCGTCTGCCTTGAGGTTGCGTACGGAAAATTCAGCCGTTGGCGTTGATACCATTCCTAAATCAATAACGGTGCATCCTGCATCCACTAGGCCCTTTGTTGCCGCTTCTTTCAAAATGGGGCCCGTAATCCTGCCATCGCGAGCTATGAGTATTTTTTTCCCAAGCGTTTCCCCGACCGCCTTTGCGGTTTTATAAGCAAGTTCGGGGCTTACAACATCAATTGTTCCTCGGATTCCGTTTGTTCCAAAGTATTTTGCCATGTGTTTCCTCTATTCAAGGGTCACTTCCCCTTTGAGTATCCTGATTTGGCATGCAAGCCTTTGAGAAGGATGGGCACCTATCTGGTTGAGAGTTTTTTCTTCCTTTTGTGTAGGTTTATTTGCGTTTTCCTTGCCTTTGACGATGGTGCATACGCACGTTCCGCATTCACCTTTGGTGCAGCCGAACACTATTCCGCCCGTATCCATCAGGTAAGGGGCAAGAGGCATATCCTCGGGCACTTCTATTTTTTGATTGCTGTTTTTCAAAATCACAAAAGGCATGCTAGATACAAGGTTGCGGAGCTTTTTTAACTTACGTCCACCACAAGAAGATTATGGAGCGCGATTTCAAGCACCGGAAGTCCCTTGGCCAGAACTTCCTTTTTGACAAGAATATCCTTGCAAAGGAGGTTCGCATCGCAAACCTTACTGGAGTAGATGTGGTTGAAATCGGTCCTGGTGAAGGCACATTGACGCAGGCAATACTTGATGCAAAGCCTAAGTCGCTCACGGTCATTGAGAAGGATGCGCGTCTTATTTCAAATCTTCGGGAAAAATTTCCTTCCATCTCAATTATAGAAGGTGATGTGCTTGAAGTTGAGTTTCCACCCTGCGACGTTGTCATGGGAAACATTCCCTACTACATTTCTTCACCCATTATTTTCATGTTGAAGGATCTTCCCATTTCTCGTGCCATACTTATGGTCCAAAAGGAGTTTGCAAAAAAGATGGTTGCCACTTGTGAATCGTCAAATTACGGGAGGCTTTCAGTGACTTCACAATTATTCTTCAACGTTTCCTATGAGATGACCGTTTCCCGCCGTTCGTTTGTTCCGCCGCCCAAAGTTGATTCGGCACTCATTTCACTCGTTCCTACCAAACTTTCCCTTTCTTCTTTGCAGGAGGATGTGCTCCGTGCGATGTTTTCACATAAAAATAAGACGCTTAAAAATGCACTGAAAGATGGAAATTTTGAAAGGTACCTTGATGTGCTCACGCCATGGCTTGAACGCCGTTCCCGAACGCTTTCAGTTAGCGAATGCAGGGAAATTCTTGCATGTATTGGGAAATAGAATTGGCTTACTTGTGCGCGTTGCTCCAATACGCATAATTGCGGTAGAGCCAATGTATTTAATCCTCGCATTCCAATCCTTTTGTATGGGGGATTATCAGGCAATTAATTCGCTTATGGAAAAAGGGGCATACAAGGAAGCCGCCCATTCACTTGACGTCCAGTTGCGTAATTTGCGAAACGACGATTATTTATGGTATTTGCGCGGTCTTGTTTCGCTTCGTTTGAAGAATTATGAGTTTGCGCATGAATGTTTCTTGCGCGCTATTGCTATTGACCCAAAGCCCGTTTATCATAAAATGAACGGTCTTGCCCATCTTGAGCAGTTTGAATTGGATGAGGCAAGCGAATTTCTTCTCAAGGCACAGGACGGGAGTGATGTGGGTGCATACGTGTTCCTTGCGATTTCCTATATCCTTTCTGATACTCCTGGTTCAGGAGATTTGATAAAAAAAGCGTATTCTATAAATAAACCAAAAACAGTTCAGATTCTTTCTACATTTTACCATACCTTTTTCAAGAATAATCCGTTCGTGAACGATGCGTCAAAAGAGGCAATTGAGCGAAAACTGGGAGTCAGGAAGTAATTATTTTTAGCAGGTCATTAATGCTTGAAAGTATAAACGTCGGTTTTTTTGAATGGTTTTTTAGGTGTTTTTTGTGTGTTACACCGCTCAATACAAGGGCAGTGTCTACTTTTGAGGCAATCCCCAGTTTGATATCCGTTTCCATATTGTCCCCCACAATAAGGCATTCTTTTGGTAACAGTTTTTCATGTTTAAGGATAAACTGCATGAATTGCTTGCTTGGTTTTCCAATCGAAAATGCCTTTTTCCCCGTTGAGTATTCAAGTGCAGTAACAAGAGAGCCGGCACCGGGCAGAAACCCATCTTCAACGGGAAATTTATGGTCCTTGTTTGATGCGATAAAAAAGGCGCCTGCTTCAATTGCACGGTGCGCCTTTACCAATTTTTCATAGGTAAGCGTCCGGTCAAGGCCGATGGTAACTATATCTGCATGCTCGTCAGTTTTTATCTCAATTCCTTGTTCGCGAAGCTCTTCTTGCATCCCTCCGCTTGAAAGGCACAACACTGTTTTGCCGGGGAATTTTTCACGTATATAGCATGATGTGATATATCCTGAAGAATACACTTCTTTTTTTTGTGCAGGTATCCCGAGCCCTTCGAGGATTTTTACAATCTCGTTTCGTGATTTTGTTGAGGAGTTTGTTATGTAATAAATGCGTACTCCTTTTTCCTTGAGCATCTTAATGGTTTTTGCTGCCCCTTCTATTGCCCGTGAGCCCTGATACACGGTTCCGTCAAGGTCAAGTAGTACCGCAGTATACTTCATAACCTTCTTTTTAGGTTATTGATTAAAAAGTGCATGTTTTGTAATGTTTTTGAGTTTTCTTCAAGATGATTTTCTATGATATGTGGAATACCAAATCGTACTATCCTTGTCGTGATTTGTGCCGTTTTTTTCATCGGCATTCTTCTTGCAATCTATGCATTGCATGTTGAACCGTTCAACGTCAAGGTAACTGAAAACACCTTTGATTTTTTTCATTCAAGTGAACCTTTGAAAATTGTTTTGATAAGCGACACGCAAACGGCATATGATTACCCAGGTTACCTTGAGAAAGTAGTTGCCCAAGTAAATTCGCTTGATCCAGACCTCATTCTTATAGGCGGGGACATTGTTGATGGTGAGCCAGATGGATTCACGCGTCTTGGGGCATTGAAGGAACTGGATGCGCCTTACGGGGTTTATGCTGTTTTAGGAAACCATGATTACATCAAGATGGGGCCAGGAAGGTATGATCCGGAATTGGCGTGTGTTGGAAGTTCCCAGGAACAGTATGCAAAACAAGTCGAGCGCGTGGTTGAGTCATTTGGCATCAACGTATTCAAGAATGAAAACAAATTATTTTCAATCAAGGGCAAATCATTTGTACTCGTCGGTCTTGACGATTGGTGGGCTTGCAAATCCAATTATCCTTATGCAGTTGAAAATCTTTCAGCATCAATTCCCCAAATTATTCTTGTCCATGAGCAGGAAGGGTACCTCAACACCGTTACGCACGAGCCTAATCGTGCGTTAGTCCTTTCAGGCCATACCCATTGCGGCCAGGTGCGTGTTCCGTTCATCGGTTCGATTCCCAAAAAATTGGGGTTTGAAGGTGATGTGGATATGGGGCGAGGCAAGCTTAGCAATACAACAGACATTTACGTAGGCTGCGGTGTGACGCCTGGAAGGATCCGTTTTGGCGCACCTCCTGAAATAAGCGTGATTTATATACGCTAAATTATAAGGTATGTTCTGATGAAACTTGCGGTTCTTTTTTCAGGCGGGAAGGATTCAACCTTTGCGCTCTTCTGGGCGTTGGTTGAAGGTTTTGAGCCCGTGCTCTTTAGCGTTTATGCGGAATCCGATTCAACAATGTTTCACCATCCAAACATCGAAAAAACTGCGTTGCAGGCTAAGGCGCTTGGCCTTAAGCGCATCATCGTAAAAACAAACGAAAAAGACTGGCACACTGATTTGAAAAAGGCAATCAAAAAGGAAAAATGCCACGGGATTGTGGGCGGTGCCATTGCAAGCGAATACCAAAAGCGTAGGTTTGAGCGTATTGCACAGGAGCTTGGAATTCCAAGTTATGCCCCCCTTTGGCATAAGGGGGATGAGTATCTTGATGAAGTCTGTGCATACTTTGAAACATATGTGGTGAGCGTTTCCGCAGAAGGTCTTGGTGAAAACGATGTTGCAAAATCCTACCAGGAGTTGGTTGGGAAAATCCTTCAAATAAATTCCAAGCGTACGTCAAATTTACGTGATACTGATTATTTCATCGCGGGCAATGAAAATAAGGTTTCCATCTCGCCTTTTCTTGAAGGCGGGGAGGGTGAGACGTTTGTTTGCGATGCGCCCTTTTTTAAGACAAGAATACAGGTGCGCAAATGGAATACTACTGTTACGTCCTCAGGTGCCCATTCGGCAGTATCTGATGCTATTCTTAAATCAAAGAAATACTGACGTACATTCTTAAATAATCACGATTATATGCTCGTTATGACCTTTAGTAAAATGCTTATCGGATCAATTGGTCTGGTCCTCGTGCTCCTTTTTTTGAGCGGTTGCACGCAGGCTCAACCCTCACCTCAGGAACAGAAAGGCTGCACCCAGGAATATGCACCTGTCTGCGGTTCAGACGGCAAGACCTATTCAAACGCATGTATGGCAGGAAAATCGGACGTTTCAGTTTCCTACACGGGCGAATGCAAGCCAAAGACGCAAGGTTGTACTAAAGAGTATGTTCCTGTATGCGGAACTGATGGTACTACTTACTCGAACGCATGCATTGCAAAACAAGCTGGCGTGTCAGTTGATTACGCGGGCGAATGCAGGCCAACTGCGTGTACGCTTGAATACGCTCCCGTATGCGGTTCAGATGGAAACACGTACTCTAATTCATGTATGGCTGATGCTGCAGGTGTTGGAATCGTTAATGAAGGGGCCTGCGTAGAAGAAGTGGAGCCTCAAGAAGGTAAAAGCGAAACGTTCTGCCCTCCGGCGGTTTCACCCGTATGCGGTGCAGACGGTAAGACCTACCAGAACTCATGTCTTGCAACGGTTGGCGGAACCTCAGTAGTTACGCGGGGCGCCTGCAACTAATTTTTTCTTTTATCTTTTTAAATTCTTTTTATCATGCTCTTTCTTATGAAAAAGATCATTTTCATCCTTCTTATCCTTAGTGGAATTTTTTTTGCAGAGGAAACTGCACAGGTTGGAGTATACGTCCTTAATGCAGGAAAATTCGATGTCCAAACGGGAACTTATTCGGTGGATTTTTATCTCTCCTACGTTTGCAGTTCAAACTGCTCTCCTAATTTTGAGTTTTCAAACGGCCGTGCAACTTCGGTTGATAAGCTGATAGATACGCCCACTGAAAAGTTTTACCGTATCCAGGCAAGTTTGCAAGACCCGGTTGATTTCAGCCGGTTTCCCTTTGATCGGCATACGTTGTCAATACAGCTTGAGGACAAATATTTGAAAAAAGATGACCTTAGGTACATTGTTGATATGCGTCAAAGCGGCATTGAGCCGGGAATCCAGTTTGTCGGCTGGCAGCTTAAGAACTGGTCAAGCCATGTTGAGGACCATTACTATCCTCCGTATGGGGAAACGTTTTCAAAATACGTATTCAACATCAATTTGCAGCGTGAAACAATCTCTTCGCTTTTGAAAGTGTTTATCCCCGTCATGTTCATCATGCTTTTGAACTTTTTTGCCCATTTTCCAGACCCTGACAAGATTACCAATAGGATAACGATGCATGCAACGTTCATTACGGCCGCAGTCATGTTTCACGTAGCAATCGGAAACCAATTGCCGCCCGTAGGTTATCTTACGGTTGCAGACAAGTTCATGTTTGCTGCTTATTTGCCCTTGGCATTTAGTATGCTTTCGGCAATTGTGATCCTTGAACTTGTTGAGGAAAAGCGCACCGATTGGGTTGCGGCAGTCCACAAGGCATCGGGTCCTTTGAGCTTTTTGCTTTGGATTGCTGGCTTGGCAGTCGTTTATTTCACTATGTGACTTACGGTTCGCTCACAACTTCGTCAACAAAAAGCGGTACGCTTGCAAGCGTTCCTTTGGCATCTTTTTCTAAAATAGTAAGAATTAGCTTTTTGTCAGTATTTCTTACTTTGCCAACAAGCTCGTGGATAAAACGGACGAGAGTCAGGTCTTGGTTGTAAATCATTAGTGATGAGATGCTGTCAAGAATCAGTATATCTGTATTTTTTGATTTTAGTATTTTTGAAATCATGATGAATAATTCAGTTAATGCTGTCGGGCCTTGAGTATACATTATTTTTTCTGATTTTGGGCCTTTCTTTGAGATACAATCTATTACATGAATTTGTGAGCAATTCGTTTTGTTATTTTCTAGTTTTTTTAGTACGGTCTCACCGGAATTGCTTGAAACGATGAGGGCAATTCCTTTATTGGAAAATTCTTCACATATTTCCTGTACTGTTTTTTCAGGGTTATCCTTGAATTTAAGTAGTAGCACCTGGTTTTTGCCGATTTTCTCAGTTAATTCCATCTTTAACCGACCAATTTTTTGATTTTAGCTCTTAATTCAGCAGCTTTGAATGGTTTTTGTACATATCCGGATGGTTTTAATTGTTGTATAATTGATTTTCCTAGTTCACCGAGCGTAACAACTGTTAAAAATAGTATTTTTTGGTTTTTTATTTTTGGATTTTTGCGTATTTTTTCTGCGACCTCGTTGCCAGGCATTTCGGGCATGAGGATATCTAATAAAACCAGGTCAAATGTTTCCTTTTCTAGTTTTTGCAGTGCGTCTTTTCCGTTATTTACTGTAAAAACGATATATCCGTCATTTTCAAGAAGCATTTTTACTGATTTGGTTATATCCTCTTCGTCATCTACCACTAGTATTTTTTTCATAGTTTTTACCCCGCGTATTATCATTTAATGGAATAGTAAAGTAAAATGTCGATCCTTTGTTTTTTCCTTTGGATTTTATCCAAATTTTTCCACCGTGTTGTTCAACTAAGCTTTTTACAATCGATAATCCTAGCCCCGTTCCCTTTTCATGTAATTCATAAGAAGACCTAACTTGGAAGAAGGGAATAAATAATTTTTTTATGTTTTCCTTGCTGATTCCAATTCCCGTATCTTTTACCTTGACAACGATGTATTGTTTCCTCTTCTTTATTGTTATGCTTATTTTGCCTTTTGGCGTGAATTTAAGTGCGTTACTTAATAGGTTCGTAAATACTTGCTTTAGTCTTTGTGCGTCGCATTTAACGAAGATATCTTTTGATTTTAAGGTTAGTTTTATTCCCTTTTGATTAGCTAATGGAGTATATTTTGATATTTCTTCTTTTGCTATGGTTTTTAGATTTTCATCGGTTTTATTTATTACAATTGCTCCCGCATTAATGCGCGAGACATCAAGTACATCACTAATGAGATTGTTCAGTCTTTCCATATTATTCAGTATTATTTCCAAACTTTCTTTCTGCTTATTTGTTAATGGCCCTAATTCCTGGTTTTTGAGCATTTCCGCCTGAAGAGTTATAGGAGTTATTGGTGTTTTTAATTCATGGGAGGTGTTGAGAAATATGGTTGCCTTTGATTTTTCTAATCTTTTCTGTTCATTTTCTAATCTTTTCTGTTCAGAGTTGTCTCTGACGGTTGCTTGTAAATAGGTTTTGTTATCGCGTATTATTTTACTTAACAAAACCGTTGCAGGAAAATCGCCATCTTTATAGCGGGCATGGGTCCATTCAAAGAAGTTTTTTCCCGTTTTCATTGCAATTTCAATCATTTTTTTTGCTTTTACTTTAGAAAACTGCCCATCAGGTTGTTTTTTTGGGGATAGGTCCCACGGACCTAACCGAGTGAATTGCGTTTCATCTTTAACATTAAACATTTTGATTGTTGCCGGATTTCCAGATGTGAATTTCCAGGCTGGAGGTTCAAGAGTCATGATTGCATCATTTGATGAGTTATACAATTGCCGATATTTCTCTTCGGCATTTTTACGTTTAGTTATATCTATGACTCCTGCGAGCGCACCTATAAATTTTCCTTTTTCATTTTTTATGGGGGCAGTTTCAAGTTGTGTAAAAATTCTTTTTCCATCTTTACGGATGAACTCAAATTCATGCTGTTCTTTTATGCCCATTCTTCGTCTTTTTAGGTAGTAATTTGCAAGTGCGATTCCTCGTTTATCCATAAAATAAAATACCGGTTTGCCCATCATTTCTTTTTGAGTATACCCAAGCATTTTTGCCATGGGGCGATTTACGTACGATGTTTTGTTTTTTTCATCGATGGCCCACACCCCTTCTTGTAGGGTTTCAATAAGTTGACGGTATTTTTCTTCACTTTCTTTTAATTTTTTTGTCCTTTCTTGAATTTGTTTTTCTATATTTTCCTTTGTTTTTTTTAGGTCAAGCATAGTTTTTTTTGTCTGAGTTATGTCCTCTGTAATCGTAAGAAAATACTGAGGTTCTTTTTTATCATTTAAAACTAAAGTGATACTTAATAAGACCCAAATTATTTTTCCTGTTTTATGAATATATCTTTTTTCAAGCTGGGCTTTTTGGATTTTATTTTTAATCATTTTTTTAGCTAGTGAAACGCTTTTTTCGATATCGTCCTTATAAGTAATCGTTTTGAATTTATGTTCAATCAATTCTTTTTGTGAGTATCCGACAATTTCACACATTTTTTTATTTATCTTTAACCATTGCCCATTTAATCCGACAATGGAAATTCCAACATTGGAATTTTCAAAGGCACTGCGAAATCGTAATTCGCTTTCTTCCAGCCGATGTTGATTTTTTCTCTGTTCCGTAATGTCTTGGACAGTACCGGTTAGTTGGATTATTTTTCCGTTTGCGCCCTTAATTGCCTTACCTCTGGCGATTTGCCACCATTTTTCGCCAGAGACACGTATCGTTTCTAATTCCAATTCGTATTCTTTTCCCGTTTTTATGGCATTTTTAATTGCATTTTGTAATTTTGCCCAGTTTTCAGGAGTATAAAATTGTTTTAATTTGGAAAAGTTTGGGGCAGGTAATCGAGGGTCGTACCCTGTCAATTCATAAAGTTCTCTTGACCAGGTAATCTTACCTGTAGAAAGATCATAATTCCAATTTCCGAGTCTTGATAATTGTTGGGCATTATTTAATGCGTTTTCACGTTCTTTTAATTTGTTTTCAATTATTTTCCTATCCGTAATATCTCTGATGTTGCACTGTATTATGGGTTTTCCAGAAACCATATATTCGTTTGAAACAAATTCAACCTGCTTTATTTGCCCCGTTTTTGTCTCGAGTGGTAAATTTTCATAATGGACATACTTATTTTTTTGAAGTTCGGCAAACTTTTTCTTATTTTCAATTATGTTCTTGAAAGGGCTAATTTGCCAAATTTGTTTTCCAATCAGTTCTTTTTGAGTATATCCTAATATTTTTTGAAGATAAGGATTAGACGCTTCTATTTCTCCCGTTTTTGCATTCAAAATTAATATTGCGTCCTGTGCTGCTTCAAACAATCTTCTGAATTTTTCTTCACTTTCTTTTAATTTAGTAAGAATGCGCTTTGTATCTATTTGTTTGTTAGAAAAAAGTTCTTCTTTAGGCATAACTTCTCCCTTCTAAAAAATATAGAAGTACCTTTTTTCTTTGTGAATTGTTTTCATAAAAAGACTGTATCTTTTGCATTTATAACTCTTTAGAATGGTTTAAATACGTCTGATTTTGCTTAATAAATTCATTTTATTACATTAATCAACACTTATAAACTCTTCCCCACAATCTTTATCTATGCAATTTCGACATGCGAGAGTTATCGCTAACCGCTACGCTTCATCATTTACCTATATTTCAGGTTTGGAACGAGTCTTACAAAAGGCAAAACAACGTGATGTGCCGGCTGAAGGAATACTTAAAGTCGCAGCTTTGTATGACCTTAAACATAGTACCAAGCAGGATTTTCGGCCTCAGCATCATGCGGCGTACCCTCAGCCGCTTGTTGTCGACATTAAGGAAAGACAAGAGATTCTTACGTGTGCAGTTGAACGTGCGAATCAACGGTCATTTGGTTTGTCTTTGTTTTATAAAACCTGGAATAACCTTGCGTATGTTTCCACTGCACTAATAAGCGGGGGTTTTGCCGTTTCTGCAACACTTTCTGCTGCTTTGACTTATTTTGTAAGTACGGCACCTGAATCTGCGTTTTCACAATATACGAACACTTCTCTAGTTCTTACGCTGGCTTCAGCGGGGCTTAGCGTATTTTTTTCAAATGTTTTTGCACATATGCGAAACCTCCGTAAGGCAACTCGCATGTGTCTTAATACGATTTCATTTGGGTCCATGTATGATGTTGAGCAAGCAGCTGATTTTATGGTGCAAACTACTGCACTGCAACGCGAAGCGCTTGAAAAAAGGATACAATATGAAGGAAACTGTCTTGAAGCGTATTCTGAAATTTTAGACCTTATTGGAAAGATGGATCGGGATCGTAGGTTTTTTTGGCGCGTATATTCCCTTCGTTTAGAACCGGCTCAAAATGCGTTTCTTGACAATATCGATGATCGTACGTTTATGGATTTGAAATTGACAAAAGCACATCTTGTAGGTAATCGTTTGTCCTTACCTTTAGCACTCCATTCACTTGAATTGTCTGCAGGTGTAGACCGGTCTTTAGCAATCGCCATTACGTACGATCGTTCTGAATAAGTTAGTAAATGGCGGCAACTTTTCCAAGCGCTTCCTTGAATTTTTTGATGTCTTCTTCTGTATTGTACACGTGTGCGCTTGCACGAACCGCACCCTCTTTTGCACCGAGTGCATCCATGGCAGGTTGTGCGCAGAAGAACCCTGAACGGACTGCGATGTTTTGCTTGTCAAGCATGAGCGCAAGCTCGTGGGACCTCGCGCCTTTAATCGTAAAGGCAACAAGTGCGCAGGAAGGTGCTTTTGCAGAATACGTAATTGCATTGACTGATGATACAGCATCAAGCAGTTTTTCCCGTAAATTCTTTTCGTGCGCTTCAAGTTTATCCATTCCTATTTTTTTAAGATACTCAACTGCCTTTGCAAATCCGAAAATACCAGAATAATGCTGGATGCCCGCTTCAAAATGTTCATGGTTTTGAAGGTACTCAACTTTGTCAATTGAGACCGTTTTTACCGTCCCGCCGCCTACCACAAGCGGATTAATTGTTTTAAGTAATTCTTCCTTTATGATGAGTGCACCTATTCCGGTTGGTGCAAGCATTTTGTGGCCTGAGAATGCTAAAAAGTCGATGTTTTGTTTTTTTACATCTGTTTTTGCGTGAGGTACGCCTTGTGCACCATCCACACATATACGTGCACCCGCATCGTGTGCGTATTTTGCGATTGCTGTAACATCCTGGAATGCACCGGTTGTGTTGGTTGCGTAATGCGTTACAATCAATGCCGTTTGTTTGTCAATTGCTTTTTGCCATGTTTCAAGCGGGACAAACCCGTCTTTTGGATGGAGAATCTCTAAGGTAATTATGCCTTTGTCGCGTAAGCGCATAAGGGGCAAAAGCACCGAATGATGTTCAAGTACGGTCGTTACTACTTTTTTTCGTTTTGAAAAATCAAAACCGTTTACGATTATGTTGATTCCTTCGGTGGTGTTTTTGGTAAAAATAACCTCTTCAGGTTTTGCACTGACGAACGATCCAATTGTTTGGCGTGCAGCATCTATGCGTTCGGTTGTTTTGCGTCCGAATGCATGCGAGCTTCTTCCGCCGCATGCTCCATACTCTTGATAGTACTCGCATTCTGCATCAATGACTATTTTTGGCTTGATGGTTGTGCATGCGCTATCGAGATATACCAGATTTTGATTTTTCACAAGGAATGGGAAATCGTTTTTTACATTCATCAGTTCCACCATTGTCCAAATAAGCAACCGATTGATTGAACTACGCTTTTTTGGTCGATTTCACAGCGCATTTGGTCATATGTTTTTGGCCCAACTAAGGGCTTTCCGTTCACAAAGAAGGTTGGTGTTGCGTAAATGTGTGCGCCTTTTCCTTCTTGTACGTATTTTTGCAGTTCCTGTGCCGTTGCGTTTGTATCATAGCAGTTGTTGAATACGACCATATCAAGCCCTGATTTGTTTGCAATCTCTTTTATTGCAATTGTTCCGTCAGCAGAGCACACTTCCTGCTGGTCAAATATTCTTTCACGCAATTCCCATTCTTTTCCCTGGTTTCGGGCGCAAAGTACTGCTTGTGCAGCTTCAAAGCTGTAATTGTGGTTTGGCAGGGGGAATGGTTTGAATACGTAATATACGTCGTTTCTTTTGAGGAGCTGTTGCACTGTGTCTTCGGCCTTTTTAGTATACGGGCAGGTGAAACATCCGAATTCAATTACTTTATGGGGAGCGTTTGGATTTCCGTATGCAAGACCGGCATAGGATGTAGGCGTGACAAGGTCAGTCGGTGCGCTAAACCTGCCATAATCGCCGGTCAAATCATTGAGTACGCACGCATTCACTACATCGGGACCTTCACAGTTGCCGAATTGCCAGAAGTTGTATGCCCCATAGATCATGTACGCAAAGCTTGCAACGCTTAGGATGACAAAAATCCAGGAAAGAACGGTAAATTGCTTGTTGACGAATTTTGCAAGTGCCGGGAACCTAAGAAGACTTGATACGAGTTGTGATTTTATTTTTTCATCTAACCCCGTATCGCAGGGTTTGAGCATTAAGGTTCGAAATACGCAGCGAAACCCTTCTTTCGCTAAAGGGCGGTATTTAGCCGAGAAAATCGACATGACTGCAAATACGAAAGCCGCAACAATACAAAGAACCATGTGTTCACCAAAATGTATAGTACACGCGATAATGCATTATTAACATTACGGATTGGGCAGGGCGGCATCCTTTGGACATTAAAACCCTTTTATCCATAGGTTTTCCTGGTTTTATGCTTTCAATTGAGGAATTACGTTCGCTGTGCGTGCTTGCCCGTCTTTCACTTACGCAAGAGGAGGAAGTACGGTTTCTTAAGGAGCTTAATGGCGTCGTAGGTGTGTTTGATGCGCTTGACAACTTAGAGGTGCCTAAGCTTGTTGATTCAAAACATGTACCAAACACGGGAACGCGTGAAGATAGTGTGAAGCCGTCTTCCATCGACCCGTTCTCAAACGCAAAGGAAGTCGAACAGGGCAAATTCAAGGCCCCCAAGCTGGTTGAGTAACTATGGATCCAAGACAACCCCCTTCGCCCTTGTGTATTCTTATTCCGGATAAACTTGAGCATGCACGTCTTGTGCGGATTCAGCATGATTATTCCTGCTTCATTACGCTTTTGGATTCAGAATTCAAAACTTACGATTCAGGACCGTTAGCGAAGTACACGCTTTCAGTCAAGGATAATATCTGTACAAAAGGCATTCCAACCACGTGTGCAAGTGCAATGCTTGCAGATTATAAGCCTCCTTTTAATGCAACCGTAATTGAGCGCGCGCTTTCAAAAGGCGCTCGGATCATAGGTAAAACAACGATGGATACGTTTGGGTTTGGCACGTTTGGAACCAATGTAGGAAAGGGAATGCCTGTTGCAAAAAACCCCCATGATCCGTTGCGGGTTGCAGGCGGTTCAAGTTCTGGAAGCGCAGTTGCAGTTGCAACAATAGACAATCATATTTCAATTGCAGAAAGCACCGGGGGCAGCATTTCATGCCCTGCCGCTTTTTGTGGCGTAGTCGGGTTTACTCCTACGTATGGCGCCGTAAGCAGGTTTGGTGAAATTGATTATTCTTCAAGTTTGGATAAAATCGGAACAATGGGAAAAACCGTTGCCGATGCAGAACTTCTTTTTGAGGCGATTGTCGGTAAGGACCCGAGGGAGGAAACAACCATCGATATCGAGCAAAAGGCGCGATCCGTAAAAAAACTCGTTATCATCAAGGAACTGCTTGAAGGCGTTGACAAAGGCGTTCTTGACAATTTTTGGTCTTCGGTCAAGAAGATGGGTTTGGCGTACGAGGAAGTCTCCTTTCCCCTTATCAAGCATTGTATGCCCATTTATTACATTCTTGCAATGGCTGAAAGCTCAAGCAATTTGGCAAAATTAACCGGCTTGCGTTATGGCGCCCAGGAGGAAATCAAGGGAAGCTTCAACGAATATTTTACTCACATTCGTTCAAATTATTTTAGCCAGGAGGAAAAAAGAAGAATTATTTTAGGTACGTTCGTTCGCACAAAAGGCTACAGTGACAAATATTACTTGAAGGCACAAGCACTCAAGAAGCAACTTGAAGAGGAGTTTGCAAAGCTCTTTTCAACGCACGATCTTTTGGTTGCACCAACCATGCCCATTGTTGCGCCTCGTTTTGATGAGGTTTCACAATTGACACCGGTTCAAGTGTATGCGCTTGATGCATTGACTATTCCGCCAAACCTCGCAGGCTTGCCTCATTTGACTGTTCCAAACGGAAAAGCAAAGGGAATGCCGACCGGGATGCATATTATCGGCCCAAAGACGGCCGACCGGACCGTTCTTGCATTCGCAAAATCAGTGGAGGGAAAACTATGAAACTCACTACTCAGTTTCCCGTTATGATCGGTCTTGAGACTCACGTTGAACTCAACACCCAAAGCAAGCTTTTCTGTTCCTGTGCGCAAAAAGAAGCTGAAAAGCCAAATCAGAATACGTGCGAGATTTGCCTTGGGTTTCCCGGTTCAAAACCTACTTTAAACAAAAAGGCGGTTGAACTTGCCACCCGTTTGGGCCAGTTGCTTAACTGTACTATCAATCCCTATTCAACCTTTTCACGAAAAATATATTTTTACCCGGACCTGGTGAAAAGCTTCCAGATCACCCAGTATGACAAGCCTATCGCTTCAAATGGAAGTTTCGAGCTTGAGAAGAAGAAAATCCGCATTCGAAGGGTTCATATGGAAGAAGATCCTGGCAAGCTTGAATATGTGGGCGGGCATATTGCAACCGCGCAGTACGTGCTTGTTGATTACAACCGAAGCGGGACGCCGCTTTGTGAAATCGTTACTGAACCTGATTTTACTTCGGTTGATGAAGCAGTAGAATACGTAAAGAAACTTTTCAATCTTCTTTCATTTGTTGGAATTCTTGACCCTCATAAGGAAGGGGTGATGCGTACTGACGGCAACGTTTCCATCGCTGGCGGAAAGCGCGTTGAGCTCAAAAACATAACCGGCGCCGATGCGCTTGAAAAGGCGTTGAAGGCAGAGATTCATCGTCAAACGTTCCTTAAGATGCAAAATAAGCCTATTAACCAGGAGACGAGACAGTATTCGGAGGAAACAGGCACAACTATCCTTTTGAGAAGCAAGGAAACAGAAGATGATTACGGGTACATTGAGGAGCCGGATTTGCTTCCATTGGTGCTTGATGAAACATATATTGGTGCAGTTCGAAAAGGAACTCCTCCCTTGCCTCATGAGCTTAAGGAAAAACTTATGAAGAATCATGCGCTCGATGAACGGACCGCAGGAATCATTTCCTCAAAACGCGGGTTCTTTGAATACTTTGTTGCGTGTGAAAAACAAGTTCATGATTCATCTTTGGTAAGTCGTTGGCTTGTTGGAGATTTCTTGAAATGCGCAAACTGGCATTCGCTTGAGATTGATGAATGCCCTTCGCCCTTAGCCTTTTCCGAATTCCTTGTGCACGTAAAGAAAGGCGATATTTCAGAGCGTGAAGGGAAGGAGCTGATCAAGAAACTGTTTGAACATAAGGGCAAATCAATCAAGGAACATATGTCTGAAAATTCAATTGACCTTGATGAGGTAATGAGGGAAACGCTTTTGGAACATAAGGAAAAGCTTGCGGGAATGGATAAGGAAAAAGCAACTAAATACCTTATTGGAATCATCTTGAAGAAAACCCATTTCAAGGCTGATCCGAAGGAACTTAGCAAGAAGCTTTCGGGGCTTCTTTAACGTGGTTTTTATGACAACACAATCAAGCACAAGCATTGCTTTTCTTGCGGACTTTAATCAGGTGCAACGGGAATTGGTGCGGTCATGGGCAGATGGGAGGGACGAACGAATGCGTGCGTACCTTCAAAAAGTGCTTGAGTTTATTGCGCAAGATGTCAGTAACCCTAATACGTATGTTTCATTTTCAAAATCCTCGCTTAATACTCTTTTCAGGCAGGTATGCGATGCAATAGGCCTTTCGCAAACAGTATATGTTATTACGGCTGGACGTCAAGATGCAACTGCGCTTACAGCTAAAGTTTGCAGGGATTCGCTTTTGGCCCTTCAAGAGCTTCTTTCCCTTGCAACCTTTTTAGTTTCAAAGGGTGCAGATATCCCAACGGACATTTCTAATCTTGTCAGGAGCGTGCGGGAAGAAATTTCAGACCAGCATGTTTTGCGCGCAGTACGTGAATTAGAAAATGCGTATTCGGTTCGTGAACTGCAGGGGAAAAAGCCAAGGGAAATAAGTCGTGGCGGAGCAGATGTTTGTGTTGCGGCTAAACCGCGACCACAAGCGGCAAAATAATTTCTTATTCGCATCTTGAGGGCAAACCTATAATTCCAAATACGACAAGTGCATCATCAAAAGTAGGGTCGGTTTGGCGTGCTTCAAGATTGCCAAGGATTCCACAGATATATGCTTTATCTATCGCATCTATAAGCCCTTTTCTTGCATCGGGGTGAAGGTCAGGTATTTGATCGATGTAGTTTATGATTCCTGTTTTAAGTTCCTGGTTTGGATTTTGCGTTGCAGCAAGAAAGAGGATTATATCATTGAGCGGATGAGTTGTTTCAAGCACCGATTCAGAAGTTGGGCGTCCAAGCACTTCGTATACTTTATCAAAATTCGTTGTTGATAGCAATCTTCCAAGTGCTTCTTGGTTTGTTTCGATCCATGCAAACCTCTCCTGTGCTAAAAGGGTCATTTGCCCCCAGTATATCTCTGGCAGGGTGCAGTCTCTATCCGGAGTTGGTGAAAATAATTCATCATAGTTCGCAAGTGAATCAGGGGTAATTTCTGTCGTAGTTTCTTTTTTGACTACAGGCTCGTTTTTTATTGTAGGGGTTCGTTTTTTTACAGTTTGCGTGTTTTCAAAAGTGGGACTTTTGGCAGTGCCTGCATCATGAATTGCTTCCGTAAGAGGCATTGGGCCTACACGCGCAGTTTGTCGGGGAGTTACTGTTGCGCATATTACCGCGCTGAGTGCTATTGCTCCCGCAATAGCTAACCTATTTCGCATACTATTATTGAGATATATAGTGTTTATAAATAGATTCTTATGTATATTAATACCTTATAAATGATCTATTCAAAGGTATATTTATGGCATTAAAGCAGGAAGAGGAACAAGAGCGCATTTCAAGCCAGCTTACTATCAAAAGAAACGAGGACGGGTCTTATTTGATTCGATTGAGTGTCAATCCTGATAAATTAAAAGGCGGAGAAGCTCTCGAAATAACTCTTAATGAGGCAACGGTTGGTAAACTTGTACGAAAAGCACAAGGCATTAATGTCATTGGCTCGTTAACGGGTGAGAAGCTTGTAGAACAGGCACTTTCTGAATATGTGCGCGGGCTTGGCCCCAAACTAAAGGAAGGAATCAGGAAATCTCTTTCCCCCCACAATCAAGAACTTGCAGCGCGTTTTGATGAGGCAATTCAAAAAATAACTAAGGAGGAGCTTGCACGTGCGGATGCGCCTTTGACTTCAACAGGGAAGGAATTTTCTTATAATTCACGAACCAATACGCTTACTTTTCAGATTCCTGATAAGCTTGCACATTTAGGCATTTGTGCAGAATATGTTAAGCAAAATGGCAAACAGGTTTCAATTGACACGAGCCCGCCTTTTGTTGCGCAACACATTAAGAATGATACTCAAGAACATGCGGTTGAGTATGTTTCAATGCTTATCGCAAAGAGGCTTTCCGGAACACAGTTTCCAAGTGAAAGTCTTACAGCAAAAGTAAAGGCGGCTCTTATGGAGCCTATTAAGGAAGCGGTTTTGGCAGTTTCAAAAGATCTTGACTAACCGTTAATTAATTCTTCTATTGCCTTGTTGGGAAGATCTCTTTCTTCCGATGCAGATGAACTCGTCGTGTTCATGGTGAGTGAGGTCGTGCTTTCTGGTTTTGTTTCGCCACCCACAAGTGCAAACGTGATCTGGACGGAGTTTGCGCATCCTGAGCATTTTGCCTGGATTTGCAATTCGGTGAGTGCCAATTCAGTACTTAATGAAAAGGTGTTTTCCTTTGAACAATTAAGACATCGTGCGGATTTTGTGAAGCTTGCCATAAACTCCACATTCATTTGAGCATTAAAAAGCTTACTGCTTGTCGGTTTCAAGCACACCAACGCCTTGGCGGGCGATTTTGTTGGTGGTGCAGTCGTAAACCGTTGAAGGTCCGCGGTACTTGCAGGGTCCGCCGTCAAATACGAAATCAACTTTAGTAACAACCTCAATATCGATCGCGTTCACCGACCAGCTTTCTTTTGAACCTGAAATATTTGCACTGGTAGTTACGATGGGTTTTCCAAGCATTTCACAGGCCTTCACAATAGGCGCGTAATCAGGAATGCGCACCGCAAGCGTTCCAGGGGTGTCGCACGCAAGCGGCTTTTTTTGCTTGAGAATAAAGGTAAAAGGTCCCGGGAGGTATTTTTCAATCAGTTTTTGCTGTTCTTGAGTGACTTCACAATATTCCTTGATCATTCGTATTGAACCCATGATTACGGAAACTGGTTTTGAAGGATCCCTTTTCTTGATCGAATACACGCGTGAAACTGCCTGTTTATTTGTTGCATCACAACCTATTCCATATACGGTGTCTGTTGGGTAAATGATTACTTTTCCCGCTTGTAAGCTTTCAATAATCAATGTTGTGTGTACCATTTACAGCACTTCTTTTTTGACCCGCTCAATTCCCAGTGCGGTTATGAGCTTTCCAAGTTTTGGTCCCCTTTCTTTTCCAAGGAGTGCCTGGTAAAGCATCACGAAGAAATCCTTTGGCTCAAGCGCGTGGGATTTTGCGTATTCGTATATTGCATTGTGGACGGCCTGATGGTCCATGTTTGGTTCAAGCCTTCTAAAGAATTCATGTGCATGGCCTTCTGCCTTCTTTGGCTTGTATTCGAATCGGTAGGTTTCAGGCACAAAGCCGCGCGCAAACCAGTTTTCAACGTAGCTCTTAAGATACGCAACGCCTTTTTGGTCTTCAAGCACGCGTGCAACCATATCCCAGTTTGTGTAAACCTGGTAATAGAGCACCATATCAAGGAAGGTCGCTTCCCATTCGTTGTTTCGTGCAAGAAGGTACGCATCTGCTGCCTTTCGCTCGTGGCGTGAAAGCTCCCCTTCCTTTTGGGAGAACGCTTTTGCGTTTTGGTATTCTTCGTATGCCTTAAGCAAGCTTTCAGGAGTAGGAACAATATCGATATTTTCCTCAAGGTCGGGTTTCAAAAGCAGGTACTTAAGAATTTCCGGAGGCACCAGTTCAAGCAGTTCGGTAACTCCAAGACCAATGCCTTTTGATTTTGAGTATTTCTTCCCTTCAAGGAAAATGAATCCGTATCGGTAGGGAATTTCATGCGGTTTTTTCATGAGTTCCTCAGTCACCATTTTACAGGTGTCTTCAGAACCGCCGCGAGTCATATGGTCAACGCCGCTTCCTTCAATTGAGGTGCCAAGTATTTGCTTCCATGCGGGCCAGTGAAGGCGCCAGAGCAATTTGTACTGGTGGTCCTTGATGTAGTTTTTTCCCTTGTGGCCGCAGCCTTTGGTGTATTTCACATCCTTGTCGCAGGAATATTCATATGAATCATGCGTGTGGGAAAGTACTCGCGTTGTTGCAATTTTTCCACATGCACCGCAAATGGGCATAATTACTGAAAAGTCCGCAGGAACTTTCCTTTGGCTTGAGCGTTCGATTATGTCCTTTGCCTCGTTTTCATGCTTGAGGAAGAACAATGCCCATTCGTCGAACTTTCCTTGCGTATACATGTCGTTTGCGCGAATGACTTCTATTTGCGCACCAACTTTTTTCATGAGTGCGCGTACTTCATCAAGGAAATGGTCGCCATAGCTTTTACTTGTGCCAAAAGGGTCGGGTACGTTGCAAAGCGGTTTTCCCATATGGGGTTTGAGCGTTTCAGTGTATTGCTCAAGCGGCAAGGGGATCTTGTCGAATGCATCAAGGATGTCTGCTACAAGAATGGCCTTTGCGGGCTTTCCCTTTGCCTTGAGTGCCTGTGAGATGGAATAGGGGAATAAAAATTCACACACGGTCCCAAAATGTGCCGGGCCCGAAGTGGTCATGCCGCAGGTTACGACGTACGGCTCTTTTTTTTCTGCGATAACCTGGTCTGCAAGGTGTTCGCTCCAGTGCTTATGCTCTGCCATAGGTATCAAATTATTGTTGTTTCAAAACGTTTAACAACAGATGGTTCCAAAGAAACATCATGGATAAATCCGAGGCCATTTGGCGTTATCTTGCTCACCTTGAAGGCAAAGTCCCACCTCTTAGCCTTGAGCAGCGCAAACTTTTTACCGTGGCCATGACGGGAGGCGCCTTTGATGTTTTGCATCTTGGGCACATTTACACTATTTGCGAAGCAAAAAAGCATGCTGACGTGCTTATCGTAGTCGTTGCAAATGATGAGGTTATTTTAAGGAAGAAGGGCAAACTTATCCATTCTCAAAACTACCGCGCAAAAATGGTTGAGCATATCAAAGGAGTTGATGCGGTCCTTTTAGGGATAGAAACTCCCCAGAAAACGTACGAGCGAGTAAAGCCGGACGTTATTGTGTACGGTTATGACCAAACGCCTTTTTTGAAGCCTGAAGGGGTAAAAATTGTGCAATTAAAGGAGCATTTTGAGGCCGACAAGTTCAAGACAAGCAGAATAATCAAGGAACTTGGATTGTAGGGATTTTTTAGCAACCTTTAAAAACGTAAAACAGGTTCTAGTTGCATGGTTTATGGGATGTTCAAGCCTGGAGAGCAGAAAAAGGAGGAGGAAGAAACCGTAACAAAGGCGGACTCACTTGAAAAATTCCTCAAGACCCAGGACGTCAAACAGCTTACCGAAGAATTCATGCGTGAAGGTTACACAAAAAGAGGCATCAATGACCTTCTTTCCGTTGTTTATTCCCTTTATAATACTGATAAAATGATTGTAAAGCGTGCCCGTGCAATTCTTACTCTTCTCAAAGGCAAGGATGGATTGAAAGGCTTCTTTGCAGGATTGAAACTTTCAACTGAAGGGCTGCTTAAAGCACTTAAGAAATAATTCAAATTATTTTTTTTATTTTCCGAATCTTCTTTTCCGTTGCTCGTAAACGTTTAGCGCATCCTCAAAATCCGCCTTCGAGAATTCCGGCCAGAGTTTTTTTGAGAAATAGAATTCGGCATACGTGCTCTGCCAAGGCATAAGGCCGCTTAAGCGTTCTTCGCCAGATGTTCGTATGATCAAGTCAGGATCAGGCAGTCCTTTAGTATACAAATGATCGGAGATCGCCTTTTCATCAACTTCCTTTACTCCTTCCTTGAGGATCGCGTTGACGGCATCTATAATTTCTTCCCTGCCCCCATAAGCCAAAAGGAGGTTAAGCTGGTATTTGCTATTTTTTGCTGAAAGTTCTTCTGCTTTTTTTATCATTTCCCGTATTTCGCGCGGGAACAAATGCGTTCGGCCCAAGATGCGCACGCGAACCTCGTACTTGTTTTTTTCATCGCTGTCTATTGCTTTTTTGAGGTTTTGTTTGAAGAGTTCGAATAATCCAGACACTTCCGTCTCGTCACGTTTGAAATTGTCCGTTGAGAATCCCCACATGGAGAGCATGTGCACGTCGTGTTCCTTGCACCATTTGAGCACTTCTCCGATATGTTGGATGCCGGTGGCGTAACCTTCCTGCTTTGATTTGCCGTGCTTGGTCGCCCATCTTCGATTCCCATCAGGAATAATAGCGATGTGAGTTGGCACCGTACGTTCAGCCATATTTTCCTTTTCATTCGTTCTTCTTAAAAATTCATCCTATCCAAGCCTTTAAAAAAAGAATGATTCTTATTTTGGTTTCAGTGCCTCGGTAGCTCAGTAGGTAGAGCGGCTGACTGTTAAAAACTTTTTGTTTAGCAGCAATCAGCAGGCCGTCAGTTCGAGTCTGACCCGGGGCGTAGTCACTGATCCAGTGACTCGCAAGCTCGTCACTAGCCCTCGAAATTCTATCGAATTTCAAGGTCACCTGATCGTTTTGGGTTCCCAGTTTCTAGCAGCCAGTTTTCTTCTTTTCATACTGTTTTTTGTTGTTAATTTCGTAACTGCTCCTTCCTTTGGCTTTTTTATTCTTGCTGACGACATACCTTCTATGCAATTCCTTAAAGTTCCCAAGAAGGACGGCGAACGAGTCCGAAAGGAGCTTGAATCAAAGGCACTCATTTCCCATGAGTACGCAATTCAAAGCAACGATGCGTTTATTTTTATCCCCGTAATTAGTTCAATTCCGGGGTATTCAGTTGTTAAAAAACGAGGCACAAAACGAGTTGAAAAGCCAAAGAATCTCAAGGAGGCGCTCAAAGGAATTCTTACCAATGAAGAGCTTGAACTCCTCACCACTTCATTTGATGCATTGGGTTCGTTGGCAATAATCGAAATTCCACGGGAGCTTTCTCAACGCGAAAAAAAGATCGCACGCGCAATCATGCAGGTGCATCCGGCAATCAAAACGGTTGCCAAAAAGACCGGCGCCATGTCAGGTGAATTTCGTGTGCGCCCTTTAGAAGTTATTGCAGGAAAAAAAACAACTGAAATCATATACAAGGAGTCAGGAGTTTTGATGAAGCTTGACCCTTCACAAGTTTATTTTTCCCCACGTT
This sequence comes from Microcaldota archaeon, assembly GCA_964434735.1. GTDB lineage: Archaea > Micrarchaeota > Micrarchaeia > Anstonellales > Bilamarchaeaceae > CAYSWK01. The sequence goes on from CAYSWK010000006.1 coordinate 28,241, forward strand.
TAAGCCACGAGCGAACAAGAATTTCACAATTGGTAAAGCCGAACGAGCACGTGCTTGTCTTGTTTGCGGGCGTAGGTCCGTACGCCCTTGTAATTGCAAAACAGTATTCTGATGCAAAAATCGTTGCGGTTGAGCTTAATCCAGTTGCTTGTGAGTATATGAAGGAAAATATTAAGCTCAATAAGTTAAACAATGTTGAATGCGTTTGCGCGGATGTTCATAAGCTTGTATATAATTCAAGGTTTCTTTCGTGGGCAGATAGAATAATTATGCCTTTGCCGCACAGCGCAGAGCAGTTTCTTGAGGATGCATTCCTGTTTGCACGAAACGGATGCATGATTCATTTCTATTCAATGTGTGAAAAAGGGCAGGAACAATCGCTTGTGCGAACAATTGAGGCGCACGCGGCAAAAAAAGGAATACAAACAACGATCGAAAGCGTACGGGTTGCACGTCCCTTTTCCGCACGCATCGATCAGTTTGTCGTTGATTTTAAAATAAAAAAAATTATTTAAGGGCATCAAGGTTTGGTATGAACGGAGGTCGTTCATCAGTCAAGAGGTAAAGGTATGTCATATACTGCGTCATATATTCCATAGCCATTCGGTTGTACTTATGAAGAATTTCAACCCTTTTCCCAAGAATAAGCATTGCAAGGAATTGCAAAGGCAGTGTGATATACATAATCATCATCATAATCATCGCTACGATCATGTATACTATCCAGTAAAGGATTCTCCAAAGCATTTCCATTCGTGAGGTTTTTTCCGAATATGGTGGGTTTACAGTAATTCCTTCCATAATTATCACTTATTTATTCATTGGTCGAGTTCTTTTATTCCTTCGTATCTTAGAATCCAAGAAGCAATGTTGCCCCGATAAGCCCAAGGAGCGTTCCTGCACCCAGGATGGGAAGCGCCGCAATCATTTCCTTTTTTCTTGAAAGACGGTACATTAAAAATACAAGGGCTACACATGTACCGACCCCAGCCGCAATTGAAAGCGAAAATGAGGCAACGGAAAGCGACGCGCACAGCGCGCAGGGAACGATTACGTCGCCCGTTCCAAGCATGATGCTTTCCTTTCCAACACCACATGAGAACCCCATGGCAAGCTTTTCCTCTTTTACGATTTGTGCAAGTTTTCCCATATGGTTGCTTTTGTACACTGCAACGTAGTCATAGATGCATAAAAGTCCGATCATGATTGCCAGTGCCGAAGGTGCAAGCGAAACGCCAAGCAGTATGGCACCCCCTGCACAACAGACGAGGACTACTAAGTTATGCATGTTTTTGGTTACATGATGGAGTATGAGTACGGACAATGCAAAAGCTCCCCCCATAAGTATTGAGTAAAACGAATCTGCACCAGCAACGCGTGTGAATACATATCCGCTTACCGCACCTGCAAGAAGGATTGATCCCGCTTCAAGCAGTCGAAGGATAATGATGCGGAACTTTGAAATGCGTAAAAGCACAACGGATGAAGCAACTGTGGCGATTGCAAGTAAAATAATCATTTCCGGGCTTGACATTTGTGTTTGGGAGAAAAAAGGACTTATGTCTGTTTTTGAAATTGCATCTCGAAGTACGACCGGTGCACCAAGGATGGATACTACCAGTGACGCAAGATACAGCACCATAATCTGGTAATAGGGACGCATTAATCATTCACCTACAATTTTGACGTGCCCGTGCCCTTTCTCGTACAATTCCCCTTTTCGAAGCAATTCCTGTATTATCTTTCGTGCAGTATTTTCATCAACATCATATGATGCTGCTTGTGAAATGACCTTGTCTATCTCGGCACTGTCGGTTGACTTGAGGATGGTGCGTATGATATCAAGTACAACATCAACCTTCTCAAGCCTGTCGCGTTCGCTCTTTGGCTTTCCGGTTGCAACCACGTCAACGTCAAACTTGCCCGTTTCCTTGTCGGTCATGACCTGCCTCATGACGTGCTCAAGCAAATGAATTGAAAATTGCGCATCAAAGTCCTCAACCGTCGTACTTAAGCGGATTTTTGCGTGCGCTTCGGCCATACGGACCAAACCTTCAAGGTAACGGGGAGTTATCGGAACTGATCCGGTATCTTTTCCCATGCGTCTTAATTCAACGTAGAATGCGCGTATGCGTTCCATTGCCGGAGGGGTCAATTTAGGAAAACAATACCTTCGTGCGTATGCAATATATTTTCTCAAAAGATCCCGTGCTACGGTTTCCTTGTGCGTTGGTTGTTCATTGCCCATGTGTGCTGAGAGGATGTGGGTTGCAAGCCGTGAGTCCTTCTCTTCATCAAGGACGTCAACGATAGGGAATATGAGGTCAAAACGTGAAAGGAGCGTTGGAGGAACGTCAAATTGGTCGCCTAAATTTTTGTTCTGGTCGAATCTTCCGTATTTGGGGTTTGCTGCAGCAAGTATTGCTGCCTTTGTCTTGAATTTTGCAACAATGCCTGCTTTTGCAACTGAAATGGTTTGCGATTCCATACATTCGTGAAGTGAAGACCGGTCTTCCTCTTCAATCTTGTCAAACTCATCGATTTGTGCCGTACCGCCTGAAGCAAGTACTAATGCACCAGCCTTGAGTGTCCAGCCGCCTTCACCAAGCTCGTCCTTTTCTGCGGCAACGGTTAAACCCGCACCCGAAGTTGATTTACCCGAAACGTAAATACTTTTTGGAGCAATCATGCCTACGGATTGCAGGAAACGTGATTTTGCGGCACCGGGGTCACCAATCAGAAGAATGTGTATGTCATCACGAATGGGCATACCACCCATTGTTTTTCCTTTCGTGCCTCCAAACAGTTGGAGTACGATGGATTCCTTAACTTCAGTATGGCCATAGATGCCGGGAGCAATCGATTCGCGCAATATTGCCTCAATGTCAGGGTTGCGCGCAAGCTCGATGATTTGCATCTCGTCTTCCTTGGTTATTTCGACTTCCTCAAAGTCCTTGCGCATGCTTTTTACGTGCAGCACATCAACATACCGTGCATAGACCAGTTCCTGTTTTTGTTTGGTTTTAAGCGGAGGACGTATTCTAAGTATCCCGACAACTTCAACATTCTCACCGGGGCTGAATGAGTTGACCAAATCATCCTCAAGAAGGAGTTCCACGTGGGAAGCAGGCGCCCCCCCGCGTACTTTTTCAAGAAGTTCCTGTATTTCGGCGCGTTGGATATCAACAAACGTGCTTTGATCCTCAAGTTGTTTGAGTGCAAGTTTTTTGCATGAAGGGCATCGTTTGGGGGGGCTGAAGTTTTTTGTTACGGGAACGCGTTCCTCGCTTTCGCACAGTTCACAAACGTACACTGCAATCTTTACGCGGTGCATAACGTCAGCACGGCGGGTTATGACTCCTTTGAATGAAACAAGTTCGTGGATGTTTTTGCTCGTAAGTTCCTCGATTTCGGTTTCAAGTTGGGGAATGTTGAAAAATCGTACGTTTGGTTTGAACGGTTCGTTAGTGGTTACGTGGATATTAAGGAGCGAAACGGCCTCCTTGGCAGCATCTACAATAAGGTCTGGTTCCTTGATGAGGCGGTCGGCAAGTTCAGGGTCAAATATTTCAAGTTCGCCAAAATCTATTTCAAGGCTTTTACGGGTTGGAAAATCAAGCGATAATGAGTCTATACGTTCACGTTGGTGCTTGGTGAAAAACTCCTGGAAAAGGGAGATTATTTGGGAAAGATCTTCTTCTGCCACATGACCACTTCTTCTTTTCGGCTTAAAATAGGAGCAGTCTTTTCGAGGGGTTTCTCTTATTATGAGACATACTTAAAAACCTTGGGGTAAATATGCTATCCCCTCTTGCCAAAGGTGCCCGCATGATAGTAGTAGAAGAACTTGGAATCACATTTCTTGCACTTGTCATAGGTTTTCTTCTGGCTATGAGGTTTGGTTTGCCGCCGGTTGTCGGTGCCATTCTCATGGGAGCCATCATCGGCCCCTTTGGCCTTGGTTTTATCAAACAAAGCGAGCTTATCACCAGTTTTTCAGACATTGGCGCTACGCTTTTGTTATTTGTTATCGGAATTGAATTCAGCCTTTCACGGCTTATCCGTCATGGGGTACGGGCACTTATCCTTACTATTGTCAAGCTTTCATTTGTTTTCATTCTTTCGTATGAGGTAAGCCTTCTTTTTGGGCTCGAGGCGCTCGAGGCAATCATTGTAGGTTTTCTTTTTGCGATTACGAGTACGACTGTATTTTCAAAATTGGTAAAGGACGAACAACGTATTGGGTCCGATGAAGTGATGCTTCTTCTTGCAGTCCTTATCATTGAGGATATTATTGCCATTTTCATGCTTACGTTCGTTTCAGGTATTCCAAAACACGCAAACCCAAGCATGGTTTCTCTTGCGATTTCAATTACCCAGTCGCTTGTGGTTCTTATTATATCCTACGTTTTCATCAAAAGGTATGCAAATCAGTTATTTGGTTATCTTGAGAGCACAAAAAATGAGGAAACGCTTCTTTTTGCATCGTTTGCACTTGCTGCCCTCCTGTCATTGTTTGCACATGCAATCGGTCTTCAGGCATCAATTGGTGCGTTTCTTGCAGGAAGCATCATCAGTTCCCTTAAAAACTTCAAGAAGGTGCAGGAAAGCATTATTCCGTTTGGGTTATTTTTCTCTTCCTTCTTTTTCCTTTCAACAGGCATGTTTGTTGATGTGAATATGCTTTTGTCAAATTTGCTTTTAGTAGTAATACTTGTTGCAATCAGCATGTTTGCCAAGTTCTGGATTGTTGCAAACAGCGTTTCGATATTTGAAAAGACAAGCAAAGGCACCATGGCAGGCCTTACCATGCTGTCTGTCGGTGAGTTTTCCCTTTTGCTTGCAAAGGAGTCTGCCTCTTTTGTTAAGTTTGACATTATCGGTTTGACTGCTTCGGCAGTATTCATAACCTCAGTTCTTTCGGCCGTATTCATACGTAATTATTCTGTGATTGAAAAGAAGCTTACTGAACTTACGCTCGTGCCCGCAGCATACAAAAGCAGGAAAACGGCACAGTTTATTTCAGCAGTTGTAAAGCAGGTTGAACCTGGTGGCGGCCTCTTTCTTGTGTTTGAGTCAAATTTCAAACAGCTTATTATTTTTGGAAGCATATTAGTCGTGTGGAACATTGGAGTTGTCAGTTGGTTCCAGCATTTGTCCGAGCTTTCCGTTGTGCCTGACTGGTACATATCCGACGGATTAACGATACGAGTATTGCTCCATTCCCTTGTAACTGTTCCATGCATTCTTTTGTTGTACAAATCAATCGATGCGATCCTTTCAACTATTATGCTTGCAATAACTCAGAACCGTCCGCGTACGCTTTCTGAGGATAAACGCTTGGCGTTCAACGGTTCCTTATTCATGTTCATGGTGTTCTTGTTTGTTGCATTGCCGTTGGTTGTTTCTTTGGTGCGGCTTCCTTCCATATTCACCCATCTTGGAATTCTCCCCGTAATTGTTGCGATTGCTGTTTTTTGGGATAGTGCAAAAATAATTCATATTATCTTAAGGGGAGGGAAACGGAATGAGGAAACGTTCAGCCTCAAGTATCATATTGGAAAGATAAAATCAATCCAAAGAATTCCGCCACGAAAATGAGGTAAACAATTCTTTTATAAATTTAGGTTCACCTAAATTTAGTACTAATGGTGATACCTATGGGAAAAGATATGACTGTATTGGTTTGTAGCAAAGGCTGCAGCTCAAAAGTTGTCGCAAACAAGTGCTGCGGAAAATCGATGAGCCTTAAAGGCCAGATGCTTCACTGCGAAAAATGCAAGAAGGAAGTCGAAGTAAACGAATGCTGCGGTTCGCACATGAAGGAAATGACAAAGGACTCATGCGGCTGTTCGCACTGTTAAATTTTTTTATTTTTCTTCTTTCCAAAATTCTTTTACGTATTCTTCAGGCGAATCGGTAACAATAAATCTTCGTCCGTCAAGTGCGCTTTGGTAATTTTTCCAGTTGAACCGTTCATCCATGAATACCAGTGCGCAACGGTCTGATTCTTTTCGGATTCCTCGGCCTGCGGCCTGGAGTGCCTTGATGACTGCAGGGTACGTATATCCGTATTCCCAGCCTTTTTGGTATTTTTCCTGGAAATAGCTTATCAATGCGTCAACTTCAAGCGACATTTCCTCAAGCGCAACTCCGATGATGATTGCAGTCTGAATCTGGCCTTGCGAGTAGTCAAGCCCTTCGGAAAGTGATCCGCCCTGTACCGCGCAGAGTATTCCTTCTTTGTTGGTGAACCTTCGCACCAGCTCATGCGTATCCTTTGGGTTCATGCTTTCCTTTTGGATGATTAATGGAACTGATTTGAGAAACGGTAGTAAGTTATTCATGACGCCGTATGAGGGGAAAAAGAGTGCGGTTCCTCCGGGCGTGTGCTTGACGATTGCATCTATTTTTGCCGCCATTGATTTGTAGTTGTCTATGTTGCGCGAGGTATATTTCGTAGTTGTTCCTTTTGCGATGATGTTAATCGTTCGTGCAGAGTCAAAGGGCGAAAGGTATTTTTTAAGGATGGTCCGTGACTGGTCAAGGCCAAGAAGGTCGCGGTGCATGTCTAAAGGAAGCAATGTCCCGCTCATCGCAATGGTTGCGTAGGAATGGTTGAGGATATCCGTTGCCTCGGCAGGGTCCAAATACCTTTTTGAGAGTGAAAAATACGTTCCCTTATTTTGTAAAATGCGTACGCTTGTTTTTTCTTCCACTTGCCAGGCCTTGATGAATTTTGAAAGTTTTAATGCAGCAGACTTCTTGTTTGTCTTTTCGATGAATTCCTCACCTACGCTTTCAAGGTAGTCTGCAAGATCCTCAATCGTATAGTTGAACGACTTGAGGAACTCATTGAACTCGTGCTTGAATACGAGTTTTTCCTTTTCACCCTTAAGGAGTGCATGGGCCCATTTGTCAAAACCCATTTGTGCCCTGAACGGCTGGTCTTCAAATAATTTTAATTCGCTTTCAGTACGTTTGAAGGTGAAGCTGTTTGCCGCACTTGATAATTGGTCTCTCACGCGTTTAGGGAGGTTGTGCGCCTCATCAATGATGATGATTGAGTTTTCAAGCTTCTTTTTTATTTTCTGCAAGAAAACGTCACGGACCGAAGGGACAAGAAGTTGAAAATAGTCCGCAACAATCACGTTGCTTTGGCTTGCAAGTTTTATCATCCATTCATAGGGGCAGGCAAAATGTTTTTCACCCAGTGCGACAAGCTCGTTGTGGTCTTTTGCAACTCCGTATTCGTTGAGTGCTTTTGAGTACAGGTAATTTGCTTTTGATTCCTGTACCTTTGAGTATCCTTTTGCGTTGCCGTAATAATCGCATTGCTCCTTTTTGCGTTTTTTTGAGCAGCTTTGGTAAAATGCATCTTGGTCAAGATCCGCTAATGAACTGTCGATGCAGGCGTACCTTCGCCCGATCATGTCTACGGCGCGAAGGGGAAGTGAGTATTTTTTTGCTATTCCCCGCACCACTTCAATAGCAATGCGGTGCTGGGAGATTTTTGGCGTAAGAAAGAAAATGGTAAGGTCGTTTTTGAGTGCGTAGGTAATTGCTGGAGCCAACGCAGAGTCGGTTTTTCCAAGGCCTGTCGGCGCGTGAATAACGATATTCTTTTTTTCCTTGAGGGCAGTATGGATGTCACTAACCAGTTGCTCCTGCTGCGGGCGGATACGGTCGTGACGGAAATATATATCAGGATCCATTGGACACATACTTCTCGCAATGTATTTATTATCAAATCACCCAAAGAAAAGCATGCGTTTTGTAGCTGGTTCTCCCGCAGTTATCCATCACGATGCGCTCATTGTCGGGGATTTGCATTTTGGAATGGAGCATTCCTTACACAAAAAAGGCATTTACACAAAAGACATTTCGCGGATCGTATGTGATGAGCTCATTTCTCTTTTAGAAAAAACAAAATCAAAAAAACTCATTCTTCTTGGAGATGTAAAGGAAAATATTCTTTCAGTTGATGCAATTACGCGCCAGATGGTTGCACGCTTAAGCGAATCCGCACAAGTAATTATCGTAAAGGGAAATCATGATGGCGCAATTGAAAAGCTTGGAGTTGAAACTCACCCTCCGGCAGGGTTTGTGTATAAGGGGCTTGGGTTGTGCCACGGCCATGCGCTTCCGGCGCCTGAACTTATGGAACAGGCCCATATCATTTCCGCGCACCATCATCCTCAGCTTGAAATGGTTGATGCGTCAGGAACTGTTCATGCGGTGCCTTGCGTAGTTGTTGCGCCTGTTGATTTGGAATTTGCGCAAAAACAGTATCCAAACGTTGAAAAGAATCTTTCGCTTGTGCTTTTACCGGCGTTCAACCGCATGCTTGGTAATGCGATAAACAACCCTAAACAGAGGCTTTTTGGCCCTCTTTTCAAGAATAATCTATTTAAATACGACGACGCATTATTATACAACTTGGAAGGCACCGTGATCGGTGCCGGTTCTATGCGTAAGCGCATATAGGTGAACGTAATGGGAAATAAAAGACGTGGAAGAGAACGACTTGAAAGCTGCGTAGCATGCGGCAGGCTTGTGCCTCGCGATAAAGCGGTTGAATACACTAAAAAGAGCGTGTTCAGCACGGACTTGAGAGGAAGCGCCGATAATATTACAACGTTCACCGAAATGGACGTTTATTATTGTATTAGCTGTGCAAAACACCGAAAGATATTCGAAAAACTGAAAGAGCAAAACCAGCGCAGACGAGAACGGGGTGCGTACTGAATGGATAAAATCCAGTGTGAAGGAAAAAATTATGTTGCCGTGCGAGAAATACTGGGAAATTTACCGTTTATTGTTGTGAAGGCCAAGAAAGGCTACATTGCGTGCAGTTATGTGGATAAGGAAACCGCAGAACGTGTGGGCGATGTTGCCGCTTTTGTTGCCAATGTGAAAACAGTCGACGATCTTTTGAAAGCAAAGATCCGTGATACTACGACTTGGGCTGAGGATTTGGGCATCCGTGAGGGAATGAGCGTGAAGAAAGCGCTTGAAATCATGGATACTGAGGAAGTCAAGTAGTTTCTTTTTTTAATTTTTTAACTCTTTTTGGTTTTGTTTGACTTTTTTTAAATTGAAAACGCGTCTTGAGGCGTATTTACTTTTCGCGCAAACTCAACTATCATTTCTGCAACCCGTTGCGGTTGTACAATAATTGTCATGTGCCCTGAATCTTCAACCACATCAACGGTTACATTTGTCATCCTTTTTGCAACTTCTTCAAGACCTTCTTTTGTTGATTGAATATCATACTGTCCGGCAACAAGTAATGTTGGCGAATTATTCTTTGTTGGCTCATACTTTTTTGTTGTCCACACCCGTACGAGGTCAACAAGGCTTTTGAGGGTTTTCAAAAGGGGACTATTATACTTGGTCGGTTCAATTACATCTGCCATATGGAGCTTGTGCTTAAGGGCTTGGGTTTTTCGAAGGGGTATCTTGACAAATACGTTCCATAATGTTCGTAAGTTGAATCTAAGGACAGGGTTTGAAAGTCCAAAGAGCGTTTCGGTGGGGATCGAGTTAAGCATGACTGTTCCTTTTACTTCCATTTCTTTTGAAAGCGCATGCATGACGTCAGCACCAAAACAATGGCCTACGAGAATTGGTGTTACGGTTTGTCCAAGTGCGACCCTTATTGCATCGCGCATTTCGTGAGCATAGTCTTTGACGTGCCTTCTTTTTCTTACTTGTTGTGATTTTCCTTGACCTGGTACTTCAATAGCAAGAATGGGCCCTGAATATTGCCTCATAAGCTCATGCATAAGAGGATCAAGTTGCGGTCCGCTTGCAACGGGGCCTGTTGTAATTACGATTGGGGCAAGGTTCGTTCCTTCAACGGCATGGTGGCGCATCCAAACTTGTTTACCTTGAACCGTATGCGCTTGCCATTTTTCATGCATGTCCGGTTTAACCTGTTTTTTCATGAGTCACCTTGGTTTTTCATTCTATCTTTATCGCAGGTTTACCTGGCCCAGCATTCTGTGCTTTTGGATCCGCGCTTTCATGTTCATGTTGAATAATAACCGGGCATCCGAACTCCTGCGAGAAATATTCTTGCGCTTGCGAAAGCCCTTCGAATTCTTTTTTCGCATCTAAGCTTTCAGGCAATGCATATGCCCGTTTGCACCACTGCACGATGAGTTTTGGCGCCAGATCCATGTGCTGTTTGATTGTTGCATCGCTTTTTGCAAATGCCATCACTGCGTCAAATGATTTCACTTCTCGTACTTTATCATAAAGATGTTTTTTCCATGCGTTTGCGACAAATACGATGATTTTTGCAGGTGTAGAACCGTCTTTCTTTACGATCCCCTTTATTTTTTCGATGTCTGCACGGCAGGATTTTACTAACTCTTCTTGTGCTTCGGCAACCGGGTTCACAAGCGTTTCATTTACGGTTGGGAATGCGGCTTGTGATATAAATCCTTGCCCGCCAAGCATTGAATAAAATTCCTCAGCATGATAGGGCATCCAGGGTGAAATGAGGAGTACCCAGGATTTGAGGAATTCCTTGAGCTTTGGATTCTTTTCCCGAGATAAATACCATTGAACGTCATTGTACGTTTCATAGAATACTTCAAGTGAAAGTTCCCGCATCTTGAACGATTCGTACAATTCCTGTGTGCGTACAATCCGTTTTTGCATGCGTGAATATAACCAGTGGTCTGCAACGCTTGATGGTTTTTTTGATTGTGAGGGGTCATGCGAGGCCTCGCGCACTAGGTCGTAAAAGAACTCAAGTCGTGCGCGGGTGCTTTCGGCAATTTCACGCGAGAAGTTGGTGTCGCTTGAAAGTTCACCGCCGCAAACAGTTGCAAAACGGATAACATCCGCACCGAATTCCTTGATTGCTTTTCTGATGGGGAGGATGTTTCCAAATGATTTGCTCATTTTCTTTCCGTCCATGAGCACGAATCCGTTGGTGACGAATTGTTTTGGCCAGTATTTTTCCGGGAAAATGCCTGCATGGTTGAATATGTGGAAGGGCAAATGATTGCGAAGCAGATCGGCACCGGTGTGATAAGAGTCTTCACCGTACCAGTACTCAAGCAGTTCCCTGCACGTTTTCCAATAGGGTTTTTTTGCTTCGCCTTTTCCAAGCATCACGTAATCAAAAAACTCCTCGTTGAGTTCAGAAACCGGGTGTTTGACCATTTCATGGTAGAAAGTGTAGAGTGCAATGTAAATGGTTGAATCGGAAAGTGCTTCAATTACTTTTGTTTTGTCAAACGGCAGTGGAGTTCCAAGCCCTTTGCTTCGTGCGCATGGTTTTTTATCCAGCCATTCGATCATGCGTGCAAGCTCTGCACGCGAATCTTCAGGGATTGTTTTCATTTTTGCAAGGCATTCGGATGCCTTTGCCTTCCATTCACGGTTGCCGTAGTCTATGAACCACTGGTCGTTGAGCATATTTACTACGACTCCCGTTTTGCACCTGCATTTTACCGGCGCATTGGTAAGCACGAAAAGCGGGATTGCCATGTTGCTTGAAAGAAGGTCAGTCTTGATTTTTTCCTTTGCCTTGTTTGAGGACATTCCCTTATAGGCGCCAGTAACCATTATTCCTTGGTGAGCCTCTTTCTTGTAAAGCTCATCATTTGCCTCGGTAAGTTTTGCATCATGTTGGCTCTTGATTGCGTATTTTTTTGCGTATTGGTGCGTAGGCACTGCATCAAGCCCTTCGGTTGCAAGCACCTGCGGCGGAGCAGACGGCTCCTTTCCAATATCGCAAAGTGCAACATAATCAAAGAGCGAGTGGCACGGAACGCTCATCACGATTCCTGTCCCGACGTTTGGGTCAACGTACGCTGCCTCATAAATAGGAACATCAACGTTTGCAAACAGGTTTTTTGCCTTTTTGCCGATGAAGTGTGTGCCAGGGTATTCTTTTTCAACAGAAACGCCAAGCTGAAGCCGAAGCTGTTCTGCCGATTCTTTTGAAAGGTAAAGATATTCGTTTTTGTATTTTACTTTTACGTACGTTGCCTTGGAGTTTACCCAGATGTTGGTTACGCCGTAAATCGTTTCATGGCGGTACGTCATTGTTGCAAGAAAACCGTCTTCAAACGCAAATTTGACTGCGACTACTTCCTCGATTTCAGGGTCAACATCGCCGTGCGTGTCGTGCGCCGAAACCGCCTGGTTGTCCTTGGGGCACCATGCTATTGGGTAGGTGCCTTGTACGAGATACCCCTTTTCCTTGAGTTTCCTGAATTGCCAGTCTATGTACGCATTGTAATGTTTGTCAAACGTGAAATACTTTCTTCTCCAGTCAACCGAATAGCCCATTTCCTTCATTCCTGCCTCTATTTCTTTTGAAAAATGGGTGACAAGCGCAACCGGCTCGGTAAGCGTTGCGGATACTGCGCGGGGAATCTCATAAATGTCTTCAAACACAGACAGGAGTTCCTCATCCTGTTCTTCAAGGCGCTTTGCCATTGCGAGGATGGGCGTTCCCGTTACGTGAAACCCAAGCGGGAAAAGTACGTTGTATCCTTTAAGCCGTAGATACCTTGCATAAATATCGGTAGTTGTGTACGTTCGTCCGTGGCCTATATGCTGCGGTGAATTGGGGTAGGGGTAGGCGGCAGTCAGCATTTTTTTCTTTTTATGATGATCTATCGTCGGTTCAAATGTCTTTTGCGTTTCCCAAGCCTTGTTCCATTTACTCTCAATTTCGCTGTGATTATACATAGGTATCCCAAAATCGTGTTTTTGATAGGTGTGAGTTTGTGTACTAAGCTTTTTTATACTTGTCAATACTAATAATAGGTATGGAAGTGCCCGTATTCCTAGCAGATGCCTTGTTTAGCAACGTTTCCATCCCTACGCTTGGCGCTTCCTTGTTCTTGAGTGTACTTCTGGTTGCAATTTGGTATATGGTAGCTTATGTTGTCCAGACCCCTACGCTTATGAGCAATGCAAAAGAGGAATTGGCAGCACTTATTATGACGATGCTTATTTTGGTATTTTTCTTTTCTATGGGCTCCTTTCTTAGTAGTCTGACTCATTCTTTATATGGTGCAAGCGGTTTTTCAGGGGCGCATTTTGACCTTGCGCGGTCGTCATTGGATGTTTTTTTCAAAAAATTAATGAATATTCAAATTCAGCTGTACCTCTTCGAGGTTCTTATCGGGTTTTTGTCAACCATTTCATTCCCCCTTGGCTCTCCCTTCCCTGCAGTAAACATGATTTCCTTTTCGTGCATGCCTTTCGATGGCCTGGTGCTTCTTTCCAATGCACACACGGTGGTTGTTGAAACGGCGTTTTATCTTTCAACCGCACTCATCAGTAAGCAGATGATACTTGATTTTTTCAGGTATGCCGTTCCCGCAATTTTGTTTCCCTTAGGTATCGCGATGAGGGCATTTCCCTTTTCCCGCACGACCGGTTCGAGCATCCTTGCTTTATGCCTTGTAGGGTATTTTGTGTACCCCCTCTCTATTCTTCTCACCAATTACATGATTTTTGACGTTTACGAGCCCGTTGATGTTATTTATGTGCCAAATGAGAAGGAATTGTTCACTATTGATGCGAACTTGAACAATGTAGATGCTCAAGACGCATTGCTTAATCGGTTAAAGGATGAGCAAGAACATGCCAAGGAGTTTAGAGAATCATTTACTGAGGATTCCCAAGCCGTTTCCAAGGTAGTAGAAGCGGCGTGTGGAAGCGGGCCTATCGAATTTATTTCATGCAGCATCCCAAACTTTTTGGAAAGCGTATATTCAACAACCAAGGGGTTCTTTTCAAAAGTCATTTCCATAGGAAGTTTTATGTGGGACCTTGGTACTGACTTTTTAAGCGGAATTACGAGTAACAATCCGTTTCTTCCGATGGGCGCATCAAGCGGCCTTTACTCGTTTATTCTTATGGAAGTCGTAGGGGTTTCCCAATTCATTATTGCAGTAGTTGTTTCTTCGGTTCTTGAAATTATTATTTCGGTTACGATGTATCGCAACATAGCGCTCCTTATAGGAGGGGACGCTGAGATTGCGGGTCTTTCAAAACTGGTGTGACTTGTGGCGCTTGACCTTTCTACCGTATTTTCAACGTATGCAGATACAATTATGATCTGTGTTTCACTTGTTCTTTTTGCAGGCGTTTCCATACTCCTTGCAGGCCGACTTTTGAGGCTTTCTTCATGGGAAGCGTACCTTAATACTGAAATGGCGGAACTTGTTTCAACCTGTTTTATGCTGGTTTTTGTATTTGGGTTCTTTATTGCCATGGACCAGGCAGCATATCTTTTTTTACCTCAGAATATCGCTTCGCTTGGTCTTACGGCCCCTTCTTCAAACGTAGTTTCCTCAAACCTTGCCCTTACACCGCCTGCGGCAGCAGCCTATCGTATTGCGTTCATGCGTAACGTGGAGCTTACTCAAGGGGTTACGGATATGTTTACTCTGCAAGTGTGCCTTTCCATTATGAGTACGTTCCAAAGGCGTCTTGGTGAAGCCGTGCTTACCAACACGTACAAAATTTTTCCCGGCGTTGATTCCATGGTGCAGGTCACCTCTATTCTTGGATATGGGATGGTTGCAATCGCAAATTCACTCGATGCACAGGTGACCATTTTTCTTCTTGTTGATTCAATCGTCATTCCCTTCCTTTTGCCAGCAGGTGTTTTTTTCAGGTTTATTCCGCCTACGAGGTCTGCAGGCAATTTCCTGATTGCGCTTTCATTAAGTCTTCAGGCAATCCTTCCTATTACGTATCTTCTTAATTTTTCTATCATCGATTCGATGGGGATTGAGCAGTATTCAACGCCCATATGGCTTACGTCCCTTTGCGGGGGCAAATACGCCTTTTTTGGGTTACTTGGAAATAAGGAAGTTCCAGTTCTTGCTCTTATTCCAGGATTTCAGGGCTTGGCATTAGCCATGAAAACGTTATTTACCGAGTATTCCATTAATTTGCTTTCTCCGCTTGAGTTTACGGCATTTATGGATATGTTTGCTCGGCTTTCATTACCTGCCCTTTTTATGCCTGCTCTTGCAACAACTATTTCAATCGCATTTGTAAATTCATTTAAAAAATTCCTTGAACTAAAGGTGGACTAATGGGAGCACTTGACCAGTTTGTGTTATTGTGGGCCCCTTATGCGGGGATCGTTCTCCTTATTGGTACCTTTATTGTTGCACTTGCCTATATGTTTGGGAATTTGCTTCAAAACGAGCGTATAAAAGCATGGGCAAAAATTGAGCTTTTTGAAATCATATACAGTCTTATCATTATTGCAGCTATTGTCATGCTTGTTCAGATTACGGATCTTTTTACGATTCAACTCCTTACGAATTCCCCCTCAGCCGCGTTCAATTCCCTTCGTGCCGTTTGCGGGGACCACGATACTCTTTCGGCATATATTGTTTATGATCAGGTGCCTTGTCACTTTGCGCTTGGCATTTACTTTTACAACACTATTTTCAGGGAAGCATCTGGTCTTGGATTCCAGCTTTTTAGCACGTATTTGTTCACCTCAACCATTGCTGATTTTACGATAAACATCGAGTTCCTTTTCGAAAAGGCCGGTTTTTTCACGTTTAATCCTTGGAAAGGGCTTTTGGCAATGGGCAACAACATCAAAAGCAGTAATTTCGATATGCTTTCAAAGCTCATGATCGTTCTTAAATTTCAGGAAATTTTCCTTGTTTTTATTGCTAAAGCCCTTGCGCCCGTAACTCTTGGTTTAGGCATTGTTTTACGTTCAACGGCATTTACGCGCCGCCTTGGTGGTCTTCTCATGGCAATTGCGCTTTCTCTTTATTTTGTGTTTCCTTTATTCCCCATGTTCGGGGCAGTTATCGTGAGCAATATCCAATCTCATGTGGATAGGCAGGACCCAAACGCTCCTAAAATAATTGATGATTCTTCGCCTGTAGGCCAGGAAAAACCATCTATTATTTACAATATGTACATCGGAGGTAAAGTGCCGTCGTATGAAGGCCGCGATAGTGAATATGATTTTACGCAGCAACAGGAAAATTATTTTGATACACGTGGTCAAAAAGTAGGAGAAGATATCGATATCCAGCTTCGCGTTCCTCAATATAATCCTGAGGACTTGAGCACATGCCCGGATATTTGTGACGAAGTTGATCCTATTCCGGGTTGTGTTGAAGAAGACGCAGCGCCTCAAGCTTGCAAAGAACGCCGGGAAAACCTTGAGTTGGCACATGATAAATCCAAGTCCTGGTTTGCCGCTTTGACTGAAAAAGACTGGGTTCAGACGACTTTTATTGAGGGCTCAACTCTTCCGGGAGGCATAATCGATGCGACTGCCCGTGTCGCATTCTTCAGTCTTTTCTTTTCGTTTTTGGGCGTTCTTGCAACCATCGCAACCGTAAGGAGTATTTCAGGAATTTTGGGCGGCGACCTTGAGATCGCGGGGCTTACACACCTTATCTGAGGCATACTATGGACAAGCGTATTTTTTTCCTGGTCGTTTTCATTTTCCTTGCAGGAATTGTTTTCTCAGAGGATATGCAGGATCCCTATGCTGAGGATACTAACATTTACACTGAAGGTTCTTTGAATAAATTTGATGATGCTACATCTGGTACGTGGGATTATCGTAATACGTTCAATACTGTCGGGGCGGGGGTCGTAGAAGCAGGTAAGGTGTTTGTCCCAAGCATCATTTCCGGAGGTTCTTGCGGTGGATCTGCTCCCACTCAACGAGTGGCTTCAGCAATACCTATTTCTGACAAGGTTAATTCCTTTTTGAGTTCTTCGATTTCAATTCTTGTAGGTGTTGTCTTAGTCGCTGCCTTGCTTGCAGCATTCATTTATGCAGTAGGCCAGGCGTTTGGTGCAGAGACGCGTGCGCGTGCAATTACGCTTGCAAGTACTCTTTTGGTTTCCTCAACGATTGTTCTTGTGCTTTTCTTTATTGCCTATAATATTACCCCTGTTTTATTTTCAAGTTTAAGCGCAACGCCGGATGATTTCTTTAGTTCCCTTGGCATTATTGCTCCTGCTGCAACTATTGCCCTTGGCGTATTTGCCATTGCAGGAGTATTGTACGTAATTGGGGGATTCCTTCAGATTCCAAGCATTACTGCGGCGGCAAAAGAGGAGCTGTTTGCATCAGTAGTAACTCTTATTCGTGTTTTATTCATCGGACTTTCTCTTGCAGGTTTGGGTGCACTTTTTTATTCATTAACTTCAGAACCTGGAGCGGGTGGAGATCCCATTTATTCGGCCGCACGAACTTCTTCAGGCGGCGTGGATTTGCTTGACGTATCTATCAATATTTCATTAAATATGCTTAAGGAAATCGTCAGGAATTATGGATTTATGCTCATCTACAATACGATTCTTCATTCGATGTACACGTCGACCCTCTTTTTCGGGTTGAGCTGGCGCGCAATGTATTCATTCAGCTTGGGGCCCATCTTCAGGCCGTTTGTCGATGTGCTTGGCCAGATGATGCAGTTCATGCAGATTGCAATTGCAGAATGGGTGATTCATGCAGCAACTCTTTGCGCGATAAAGCGTTGGAGCTGGGAATTGTTTATTCCTTTTGCAGTCATACTTCGTGCAATTCCTCAAACGCGTGGAGGCGGGGATGCCCTTCTTGCGCTCATCTTCGCATTCCTTATTGTTTACCCTCTTATGTTCGTTGTCGATTATGAGATACACAAGCTCATGCGAGGCCTTTTGGTTGATCCGTCCGATGCCGTGGGTGCCTTTATTGGAGGTGGAGTTGGAGGGATGCTTGCTACTGTAGGGATCATGATGTTCCTTACTGCAAGCGTATTCATGCCTCTTTTTGCCGGCGCTGCGATGAATTTGCTTGTGGAGCTTTCAAAAAATGCAATATATTATATCATCCTTATGAGTTTCCTTTTGCCGTTCCTTAATATTTTCATTACGCTTACGTTTGCACGCGAGCAGGCAAAATTCTTTAATGTTGATGTGAATTTCATGGCCTTTACGAGGTTGATCTGATGAGACATATACTATCTGCTCTTTTTGTGTTTCTTTTGATTTCCTCATTTTCATTCGCAGAGACTCAGTTTTATAATCGCGTGTGTGGGGATTCGGGTACTTTTACCGGTTCCTTTTTTGCTCAAAGCTGGCTTTCAAACATCGGAATCGCGTTTCTTATTTCAATCATGATTTTGGTATTTATCTATTTGGCAGGCATTGCGCTTCAAAAACCAGCGTGGAACGGCCTTATCCGCCTTGAGCTCTTTGAACTTTTTATGACTGCGATTATTTTCGGAGTTATGATTACGCTTGTAGCTGAAATGTGCAGTATCACTGCGGGGCAGATATATCCTGAGATTCCTGCAGAGGTTCGGGACTTTTCATTATTTAGTCTCTCTTCAGGCGAATCCTATGGTGATTTCCAAGGAGGGCTATATTCTCGGCTTTCACTTTCAATCAAGTCATGGATGCTTGTTAATTATGCCGTTAATATTTGGGCGGATCAGATGTCTGCAGTTACTGTTTATGCCCGTCCTTTAGGAGTAGGTATGGTCACCTCTCCCCTTTCAGGAATAGGGGTGCCGCTTAAGCAATTGCTTTACAATTCAACCGTTGCGCTTTCCATCATGTACATTATGAATGCGGCACAACAGCATGTTATTCAGTTTGCAACCCTTGCCTTTTTGCAGTTTTATCTTCCAATCGGCATTTTCCTTCGTTCGTTCACTCCAACGCGCCGCCTTGGCGGTACGCTTATTGCGCTTGCTATCTCCTTTATTCTTGTGCTCCCCTTACTTAATTTTGCGTCGTATCTAATTCTTTTTTCCCAAGATGGCACCGTACTCAATACGGTTGATGCGATAGGTCGGTTGTTTAATACGGGCGTATACGCGCAGGATAAAAGCCTAGGCGATATTCTTGGAAATGTATTCTCAAACGCGAATCCGTTTGCGGTAGGTGCGGGATTCATCCTGGCCCGCATGCTTGGAGTTCCAAACGGCGCGATCGTAGGTATCCTTGGAGGGGTATTTTTCGGCACTGATATTTTTGGAGATGTTTTACTTACCTTGATTTTGATTCCGATGTCAACCATAGGCATTGCTGCTCTTGCCGCTCTTTTATCAGCAATGAATATTATGCTGTTAGTTCAGACTACCAAATACCTTTCAAAATCATTGGGTGAGGAAATAGACGTTACGTCTCTTACGAGGATGATATGATGAAATTCAAATTCTTTGCCCTTATGATTGTGCTTACCAGCCTTGTAGTTTCCCAAGTTTCTTCAGGAATAGAACAGAATTCAGGGTTGGCAGGAGTAATTATTATTCTTCAGGGCGTGTTGCAGTTAGTTTCCGACATTCTTGGAGTGCTTCTCTTTACTGCCATTCTTCTTGCAGCTCTTGTTTATGCAATTGGCCAGTCCCTTAATGCGGAGTATCGTGCACGTGCAAACGTATATGCCAATAATCTTCTTGGGGGCATACTCATTGCGGCTGTGCTTTTGCTTGTTTCTCATTTGGTCAGAAACCTGCTTACTCAGCAACCAGGCATATTTGACTGGCAAAGCATGGCGCTTCTTATTGCCTTTTTTTCCGTTGCAATATGCGCCGGTGCAATCGTACTTTCTAGAATTTTTGACAATAAAAATATTGAACAGGCGGCAAAGATTGAGCTTGCACAGGCCGTTTCAACTGCACTTTTGGTATTTGCCCTTGTTGGCCTTTTAGGTTTTGGTGAAAATGCCCTTAAGGATGCCTCATCTAAGATGTTCGCGATGGTATTTTTGCAGAATCAAGCAGTTGGTGAGGGGTTCATGGATAATGCGCTTAGGGATATCAAGACTGGTGAAAAATTTACCCTTATTGATGTTTCACAAGCGTACATGCTTCCCGTGCAAGGCTGCATTACCAGTGCAATGAAAAAATTATACTATGCCGCGATACCTGCCGATGCACTCGCAACGGTTTACATGGAAATTTTTATGTCTGAGCACGCGACGGGTTTTGCGTATAAGCTTATTTCAGAGCGTATTTCAAATACGGCGTCATTGCTTCAGTTTTTCCTCTTTATTTATTACCTTCTTTCACACATCCTTAATTTCCTGAAAGTTTTTGCACCTGCATTTTTAGTCATAGGTATTCTTTTACGGGCGTTTCCGCCCACACGAGGCGGCGGCGCATATATGATTGCACTTACGCTTGGGCTTTATTTCGTATTTCCCTTTACGTATATTCTTGGAAGCACGATGTATTCTGTTCTTGGCAAGGAGGTATTCAGTAATTCAAGCAGTGCTTCCGTTGCGTATTTTGATGCTCCCGGTCATGTGACGAGCGCTCCCGTATGCACGTTTATTGACGGGCAGGATATTCCACCCATATTCCAGACTTGCGGTGCCGGCAACGCTTCCAAAGTTACGCAGTATCTAGGATGGTTTGGCCAATTTGAGAATGGGTTTGAGGCATTTTTGAGCATTGTAAATGGCACGCTTTTGAAAGCACTTTACAATACGGTTTGTTTCCTTCCTGCTGTGGCGCTGACTTTGACTCTTACGTTCGTGCTTTCAACTACCGGCCTCTTTGGTGGAAACATCCCCGAAATCGGACGAGGGTTGGTTAAACTAATATAATTATATTTGTTTTCTTTGTTTTATTTTTATGAGATCTTCTGTTCTTTTCGTAGTTTTTGTTGGATGTATGTTGCTTTTGATAGGATGCACGCGGCAAAGTGAATCTTTGTCAGGCGCAGTAATTGCGCCATTGGTCAAGTGTTCTGATACTGACGGCGGAAATGCGCCTTTGGTAAAAGGAACAACCACCGATGCGATCGTTACTAAAACGGACGTATGTAGTTTAGATGGGCGTCTCACCGAATACTTTTGTAATGCGAATCGTAAAATTTCTTCAGAAAGTATAGCGTGTGGTGCCAAAATGGTATGTAAAAATGGTGCTTGTGTTCTCGAACAGACTCAGGACGTTGCATCGTGTCGTAATGCTCAATTTCAAGAAAGTGGGACTCTTCAAGTCGGAGAGGGGCTTTTTGTTGGTACTTCTAATTATTTCGTTCGATTAAATTCTATTCAGAATGGCGTATTGCGGCTTGATTTGGTTAATGCAGATACACTTTCCACTGAAGGTTTTGCAGGTGATTTGCAGGTACGTGAATCTTACTTATTTAGCATATCAGGCCACACCTATCAAGCACTTGTTCGAAGCCTCCCAACTCCCCAATCGGTTGATATTGTAATTTCAACTTGTCAGTAATTTTTTTAATCAGAATGTAAGAATTGGTTGTTGAAAATTGGAACTGAAAACCCTATTTGACCACCTCTATGGAAAATGATTAGCGGACTGGTAACTTCCGAGGAAGTTAACGGGCTAGTGTCCGACAAGCTTGTTGCCTTGGGCAACAAGGGGCCTATTGTTCGTAGCGTCGAACAACTAGGAGGACACTGGATCAGCGAGACGATCCACGGATCGGGAAGTTCAGGGAACTTCACGAGCTGGTGCCCAAGCGGCACCGGATCAGGACTACGGTCATCGGATCCGTATATGCCAGTAGTCGTCTATTTCCTCAGTTGTCTTGAAAAAATCCTTGGGATATCCTTCTTTTGCAAGCTTCTTTGCGTTCTTTTTGATTTCTTCTTCGCTAAAGTAGTAAAATTGGTCAAGTTCAACGCAATAGAGGCGAATTCCAAGTGCACGCTCTGCATATTCTTTTTGCCTTTGGATTGTTGCCTTATGCGTTTCTATAACGGGTATGAAATTGATATCCACTGTTAGTTGGGAATTGAAATCACGCACTACGGCATTGTTCCAGATGTCGCTTGGGTATTTTGTAATATCTTCAATTGTTCCAAACCCATAATCGTACCCGTCAATCCATCCGTCATCAGCAAGCTTTTTTTTGCATTCGTCAAAGTGAAGGTAAGTTGTATAATTCCAGGGAATTTCATATCCTTTGGGCATGGTTTGCATGAACCGTACGGCCGTCTTGTCCGTATCAAACGGCACATATTTCTTTTGCAGTTTTGCATCCATGTGTACTTCGCTGATCCCTTCATCAGTTCGTACGAGTATTCGTGCAGGCAAATCATCATACATTTCGTTTGAACGGACGTAGTGCGCTTTTTTGATGAATGAAAGGGGTTTTGCAGCATCGCATTCGACAAAGTGCACATCAAAACCTTTCAATGTTTTTTCTGCATCTTTAAGGAGTTTTGCCGAAAGGTCGCATTGGGTGTACACTAGACGAGCCAAGAGCTTTGTTTCAAGCGTCTTGAGTTTTGCAAGGAAATGTTTTCCAAACAGCGCGTTTCCAATTCCAAACTCGTACACAAAAAGCTCTTCATCAGGATGTTTCTTTGCATATGCAACAAATTCAACCGCATTGGCGTGTGCCACGCGCATTTCTGAGCCAAACGTTTTGAAATCGGAATAAAGCTTGTTGCCGCGTTTTTTGTAGTATACTTCGTTTCGGTGCGCTTGCAACTCGTCAAAAGGAAGGAACTGATCCATACCAATGATTTATTAATCTTGAATTTTTAATCCTTCCATGCCACCGAAATTCGTCATTGATACTTCCCTTTTTGTTAATCCGCAGGCGCATAAAAGTTTTGGGGCGACACCTTCTGCTTCCGTTGCAGCATTCATTGAAATGATCGATTCGCTTGAAGTTGGATTTTTCATGCCCGCTTCAACATTCAAGGAACTTTCACATTTTATCGGTGATTCTTCGCATGATTTGGAGCCGTACGTAAAGCGCCGCTCACCAAACTTGTATTCAATTTATCTTCCGGCAGGAGTTATGTACGATTTTATTGATGATATCCGCGAGCGTATCAATAAGGGGCTTAAATTGGCAGAGGAATTTTCAAACGACAACAGAGAGGACACCTCAAAAATAGGAAAACTTCGTGAAAAGTATCGTGGTGCCATGCGAACAGGGCTTGTTGATTCAAAGGAGGATTTTGAGCTCATCATGCTTGCAAAGGAGCTTGACGCAACGCTTGTTTCCGCAGATGAGGGCATTCTTTCGTTTGCAGATAAAATAGGGATAGAATGGATCAATGCGCAGAAGTTCTATACGGTTCTTAAGAAATTGGGGAAAAAGAAGAAATAAAACTTATTTTCGTGTGCCGCCAAGGTAGCCGCCCGTTACATCTACTACAAAAATTTCAATCGGTTCTTAATCTTCTTGTTTTTTCCCCGAAAGCGCATCATGGATTGTTTTTGCAGTCTTTTTGTAGTGCTTTCTGAATATGATTTTTGTAATGCCTTCTTTTGAAGTACGTTTGATGATTTCAAGGCGCACTTCTTTGCTCATATGCTTTTGTATCCAATTCCAGATTTCTTCGTTTTTAATGCTTATTGAGAACTCCTCAAATGCACCGCTTGTTGTTTCGCGCACCATTCGTTGTGCAAACGCATTTCCAATTAGTTTTGCGTATTCTTTTTTTGAAATATCGTTTTCATTTGCA
>CAYSWK010000007.1:0-14061 GCA_964434735.1 Microcaldota archaeon
ATGTCGCAGCGTTATATGATCTTACGTTTGCAAAAACAATGGATCAAGTTGACAAAGACCTTCTTGCTATGAGCTCTTTAGATGTTGAAGACTCAGTTAATTCTTTTGCCCATTATTCTCCCAAATCTCTTCTTGCCAAAGTATATTTCTCCCAAGGGAAGTACATGCATGAGCAAAAAGATTTCAACGGAGCATATAGGATGTTTGCATATACTCGTGCACTTGATGCTCTTAAGGAGTCAATAACCTCAACACTTGCAAAAGACAATGGCTCTTCAGTCACTATCTCAGTCCCTTCAAAAAATGATGAAGTTCCTTCCTCATGCCTCTTGAGCATGATCCTTTTTTCTTCTCTGGTGGTAGTATTATGGAAACATTAAATTTCAAAGAACTTGCTCATTACATCGAGCTTTCAAAACAAAAAGCAGAGCTTGATTTCAAATATGCGTATCTTAAGGAAACAGGGGTAGTAAATCGCATTATTGAGGATCAGCGTACTCGCACACACGAGACACTTAAAACGCTTGAATCAAAATTTGCGCGCTTTGGACTCTCATTCATTTTTCTTGCCCATGAGGATATTCAGGAACTTAATTCTTCCCTTTCTTCGTATTCCGTACAGGAAATCGCAGGTGCATTATCCACAAAAACGGGCCCCATTTACGAGCTTCTTTTCAAGAAATCCATTCTTATGAAGCGTAATCTTGAAAACCGTTATGAGCTTGGCAAGCTTATTCTTTTTGCGCATTCACTTGATTCGTCCGTCAAGTCTGCGCTTGTTCAAACTATAAAAAAAGGTTCCGTTTCCGAAGACCTTTCACTTGACGCAGTTCCGGAATCCATTAGGTATGACCTTGTTAAAATTCTTTCCCGCATCGGGATTCTTCCTAAATTGCCTGATGAATCCTGCGTTCTTCTTGACAATTACCCCCATTGGGTCCCTGTAGAACATGCCGTGCGGCTTGATGAGCTGTTTAAACGCATAAAAACGATTACTGCCCGTTTGCAGATCCTTCAGTCTAATCCCAGTTTAGATCCTCAAGAAATCGAAAAACTTCAAGTGGAATACCTTTCACTCCTCAAAGAGCAGGATTCGCTCCTTGCCCCTCTTAAGGAAGAAGAAAAGCGGGCCGCTATATCAATTTAGCCATATACGGGCCTTCAAGCCCGTATCCTCTTTTTTTGTAGTACTCCCGCACGCCTACTCCGCTTATGACGACCATTTTATTGCAATCAAATGTTTCTTTAGCAATTTCTTCAGCCCGTTCAATCAGTTGTTTTCCAAATCCTTTATGCTGCCAGGCTTTCCCAGCATCTTCAATGCCGACCTCTTGCCCGTATACGTGCAATTCCCTAATAAGCCCTGTTCGTTGAGTTATCTCTTTTCGATGGCTTTTCCCAGGAATTCGCAACCGTACGAAACCCGCAATACAGGTCTGGTCCTGGTTTTCAAATGATATGAATAGTTCCTTGCCCTTGCTTGCTTCATTGGTTCTTTCCACCATTTCAAAATCCTCTTTTAAGAATTTCTTGTGTGAAAACCCTATTTCCCGTGCACGTATTTCGCGTAAAGGAATATTGTCCTCTCTTATGATTTTTTCAACCATTTCGCGTAGGTTGCTTTTCTTTACTCCGCCAGAAACAAGCGTTGCGGGGATGTCTCGTTGTATTCTCATCACTCGTACATACGGAGGGATATGTTCGTACATTTTTGCAATAACTTTCGCTGCCTTTTCAGCGTCATACGCGTCAAATTCTCCTTTTGCGTATTTTTCATACAATTCAGTGCCGCCAATTACAAGCGTAGGGTAAATTTTAAGCATGTCGGGTCGGTATGAGGGGTTTTCAAACAGTTCCTTTACCATCGCAATATCCTTTTTTGGGTTTGAGCCGGGAAGGCCCGGCATAATATGGTACAGTACCTTGAACGCGCTGTCCTTGAGGTTTTGTGTTGCATCAATTACGTCCTTTACTGTGTGCCCCCGTTTGGTTAACGCGTATACTTTGTCATCCGGGTGTTGTACGCCAAGTTCAACCCGTGTTGCCCCAAATTCAAGCATCCTGTCTATTTCAGCAGTGGTGCACACGTCCGGCCGCGTCTCAATCGTCATCCCTACCATTCGATGTCGGGCAATTTCATTAATTTTTTTAGCAGTTTCAAGATTCTTTGCCTTTTTTCTGTTCAGGCCTTCGTATATTCCATTGATGAATTCATATTGGTATGAAGGTTCCATCGCAAGAAAGGTTCCTCCCATAACAATTACTTCACATTTGTCCGTCGGGTGTCCGCCAGAAATAAACTGCTTAATTCTTGATTTTACCTGTAAACAAGAGTCAAAATCATTATCTCTAGCGCGTAGTGCTGCAGGTTCTTCCCCCGTATAACTTTTTGCAGCCCTTCCAGTAAATGGGCAATAGATGCATTTCCAATTACAACTTCCGATCGGTTTTATCATGACTGCAATAGGTGTAACTCCCGATTTTGTCCGCATAGGTTTTTTCAAAAGGAGCTTTTCAATCTGAGGGGTCAATTCTTCCTTAGATAATGCAGCGCGAATCTCATTATTTTTGATCATGGTAGGGAGGGCATATTTCTTTGCCGCTTCTGACTTAAGCACTTCAATATCTTTTCGTCCTGCACGTACCTTTTCGCATATATATTCAATTGCCTTTTTTCGCATGCGTTTCACGCTAGTTCCAAAGGTTTGAAATTAATCCTGCAAATGCATGAATGGGCAATTCAAATATGGGGAAAAGGAATATTCCCTTCGTAGTTGCTTTATAATCTCCAATTACATCCGAGGATACCTGAAGCTGCACGGTTTTTTGGCTTTGAATGATATCGCTTGATTGGGAGAGAACCCTAATCGGAACCGTATATATCTCCTCTTCATCCCCCGCCAATTCATACACGATCGTTCGTGAGCTTCTTGCAGGCACATATATTACTTTTTTGAACGAGAGCCTTTTTTCGCCTTGCCCTTCCACTTCAAACGTATCTGCCGTATTTGCCTTGTTGTTTATTGTTACGGAATACCTTGCTGCTTCGCCAGGAATTGTTTTTTGATAATTAGGACCTATTTCAACATCAATAACGTCATAGGTAATGCGTACTTTTCCTTTTATTCTAATTGTTCTTAACTCCTCTGAATATTTTTCATCAGATATTTCCATCTCAAATTCATAGGTTCCTTCCTTTGCTCGCGGATCTGCAGTTATTTTTACTTGCAAAGGGTTGCCATATTGTTTTGCATCCTCGCTTTTCCAACCCACAGGTACCGAAGCCACTTTTGCAAAGTCATACCTTCCACCTGCATTGAATTTTCCGCCTTCAGTTACTTGAGGTTCAAAACCAAGTGAGAGCGTTTGCCCGGGCCCTATAGTTCCAAGGTCGATCGTCTGCCCGTCAAATACCTCTTTTTGAAGAGGCTCAGTAAGCATAATGGCATGTGAAAACGATATGCATAAGAGTGCGATAAAAAGAATGGTTGCTTTCATGCACATGCTTTCGGTTGATATCTTAAAAACACTATCGGCTTGTCTTTTTAAGATATGTAATACAGGTTGTACCTATTAATTTTAATGGGAAAATAAGATGGTGGATTTATATAAATCCCATGCATATTCTTTCTCTAGTGATTAGTATGGCACACGAACTTCCAAAATTACCCTATGCTTTTGATGCGCTCGAGCCGTTTATAGACGCCAAAACAATGGAAATCCATTACTCAAAACACCATCAGGCATACGTAAACAACTTGAATGCCGCACTTGACAAACACCCTGAACTTCATTCCAAATCTGTCGAGGAATTAGTAAAAAACCTTAATTCAGTTCCGGAAGATATTCGTATGGCCGTTCGAAATAATGCTGGCGGCCACCTTAACCACACCTTTTTTTGGAATCTTATGAAAAAAGGCACTAGCCCTCATGGAAACGTGTTCCATTCCATTAATTCGACGTTCGGCTCGTTTGACTCCTTTAAGGAAAAGTTCTCACAGGCCGCAATGGGTAGGTTTGGTTCGGGCTGGGCGTGGTTAGTACTTTCAAATCACAAGCTTGAGATTATGAGTACTCCAAACCAGGATTCTCCTCTTTCAGAAGGCAAAGTCCCTGTTCTAGGCATAGATGTATGGGAGCACGCCTATTACCTTAAATACCAAAACAAACGTGCAGATTACGTATCTGCATTCTTTAACGTAATTAATTGGGATCAGGTTGAGAATCATTTTAATCATAAATAATTTCTCTTAAACAAGAGGTGAACTATATGAAGGCCGCATCTTCCCAGGATTTCCCTAAA
The DNA here is from genome assembly GCA_964434735.1 of Microcaldota archaeon. Lineage (GTDB taxonomy): Archaea > Micrarchaeota > Micrarchaeia > Anstonellales > Bilamarchaeaceae > CAYSWK01. Next base: position 4,304 of record CAYSWK010000007.1, read on the forward strand.
AAGTCGCTTGATGCACGCGTACGAATTCTTTGGTGGATAGAACTATTGCCCCTTCTTATCCCTTCCATTATTTTTCTTGGGGCAGTTTATTTCTTTTTTGAGGATTTCCACCAACTTCCTGGAATGGTGCTTTTTACGCTTCTTTTTATCATCACCTTAGCCGTCCCCTATAAATTCATCCAGCTCAAATATGAAAATTTCCTTTACTCCTTCAGGCAAGAAGATCTTCTCATCAAAAAAGGAATTATCGATAAAGTACGATACGTAATTCCTTACGATAAAATTCAAAACGTCACTTCTTCGCGTAATGCTGTTGAAAACATCCTTGGCCTTTCAACCATCCACATCGAAACAGCAGCTCACCTCGTTATTGATGACGATATTAAGCTTCCAGGAATTGCGGGCTATGAATTATTCATCAAGGAACTTATGGAGAAAGTCAAGCATGCCCAAACTGAAAATAAAGAAGAAAACAAATCCCACCACGGACAAATGATCGATTCCCTTAAGCATATGGAAAATTACCTTAAGGAAGTTCATACTTCGCTTGCTTCGATTAATTCGGAGAAATTATTGCATTCCTTTGTTGAAAAATCTAAGGAGTTGCATGATTCTTCTGCAAAAGAACACCACTATCTTGCGATGATTGAGGAGCTTAAGTCGCTTAACAAGGAAATAAAATCCTTGCGTGCGGATTTTGCATCATCAAAACGCATCCGTCCAAAACGTTACGGGGAATAATACTATGGAAACTAAAAATATCCTTATCTTTGTCATTCTTTTCCTTATGATTTTTGGTTCCTGTTTTGTTGTAGGAATTATAGGGTATTTTCTTACAAAAACCGCCCCTATTGAAACAGTATCTACTGAAGATATTCCGCCTCCAGTTTCCTTTAATTTGACAAATGATACTCAAGCAAATGTGAATACTATTTGGGAAGCCCTTTATTCCCTCGATGCGGACGGAGTTTGCCTTGAAAAGGCGCGCGAAGTCGCAAAAATAAAGAAGGTTCCACCTTCTTTCGTGTATTCTTGCAGTTGTGCTTCCCATGTTTCTTCAGAAGAAGCCTCGTACGATTGTGAAGTTAGTGCGATTGATGGCGCACACTCAGTCCAGATAAGCTGCATCAAATCCGCACAATTTTGTGCTATCAACTCCGAAATCGGCGAAAGCAGAGTTACATTTGAGGAGATTCTTTCCTATTTGGAATAATTTTTCTATTCTTTATAGTCTCTTCTTCTAAAGCATCTCTTTTTTTTAAAGTAATACGTGTAATACCTTTTATCCTAATAAGAAAAATTAATTAAACACATCCTTCCATATATCATTTTGGTTGTATTAATGGAATTACGTATTCATTGCGAACGTCAAGTTCAAGTACCTCGATTTAGGATTCAAATTATAAAATTACCTGGTTTAGGTTTAGCAACAATTGTCGCACCTTCGACTTTTCCTCCTGAAAAAACCACTCCTGTAGTCGGAACAAACATAACCTATTCTCCTGAGGGGTTTACACCAAAAGGAAGAACCTTACCCATGTCAATTCAACGTGCACTTGAGACGCGATGGTCAGACATTGTCCCCCTTGTTGAACCGAATGTTCGACTAGGTACTTTTTCCGCAGTCATAGACGTAAGGATTGTTTGATTTTTGCCGCAACCTTCTTAATTCCTCAAGGAAATACTTCTTTTATGGATTGGAAAGATTTAACCAAAGAAATTGCCGAGGAAGTATACCTTTCCCAGGCAAAAAAATACGCAGTCTCCTTAGGTTATCCAGAATCCGTTGTATTTAGGTGCACGTGCGATTTGGTTGAAAATACTCAAACAAAAACGTTTTCTTGCGCACTTGGAACCCTTGCCGGAGTTGAAGAAATAACGATCGTGTGCGATAAGTTAAAACAATCTTGCACTATTAATTCTTCCCGAGGTAATATGGAATATTCTTTCAAAGAAATAGATAAACTAATATAATTCTAGAAATTCTAATAGGAGGTGATACTATGAAAAAAATACTTTGCTTGATTCTTCTTCTCTTCGCAGGTTGTGTTTCCAAAGAGGACACTACAATTTATTTACTTAACCAATCCTTTACGCTTGAATCTAACCATACAGCTATATTTCCCCAAGAAAACCTTTCAATTCAATTAAAAGAAATGTTCAACTCTCCCTGTCCACCTGGCGCACAATGCTTTTGGTCAGGAGTTGGTGTTCTCATTAAAGTATCCAAAGATGGAGATACTCAGGAATTATTAATCCAGGGAGAACCGCCCACAAGCATGAGCGCATATGGTTATTTGATCACTTTACATAAAACAAATTACATTTCCTTTGCGGAATTGAGTGTTTCAAAAGTAACTTAGAAATTCTAAAATAGTATAAAAAGAGGTACCAATATGCTCCCGTTGCAAATAATTAAGGATATTCCTGGAGGTCCTGAAAAAAAGGTAGATGCACCAAAAACCTACTGCCTTTTGAATTTATTTACGTCTGCAGAAATGCCGGTTGGACCAATGATAAACATAGGTACCTCCATCAATCCAAAATGGTATTTATTTGAAATTATTCAAAAATTTAAAAACAAAAAAGAAGCGGAAGATTATGCAAAGAAACATAAAATCCGTCTTGCGTATGATGCTATGATTGATTAATAAAATATGCTAGAATTTCTAGAAGTATTTAATATACTATTTATTTTTAAATTGTGTGTTACTTAAGGAATTTACATGGTTAAATTAATTCATCTTCCTACGCTTACCGTAAAAACCGACGACCTCAAGGATGGGTCCCTTCGTGCTAAAGTTAAACTCGCACGTTTTGGAGATACTTTTCACGACGGACTTCTTCTTACGAACGGACTATCTCGTAGTAGTTTTGGTACGAAAGGATTACCCGTTGCGCAGTTTATGATCCCCCTTCGTTCATTTTCACCTTTAACAGCCGGAGATCAAGTATTTGCATACGCCACTCGAAGAGAATCCGGCGTATTAATTCCCTTTCGATCGGATCTTGACATTGATGCTCTTTCGCCAAACGAACGCCGATTTATCGCGTGTTTATTAGAACAAATGAGCGGCGCAACGTTTGAATTTAGGCCCGTTGCGTTGCATACAATTACACGCGAGTTTTATTCGGATGATTTGGCAAAAAAATATATTCGTGAACCTGTTTGTGCTGCATTTGTTCAACTAGTGTTTTCGTTCCAAGAAACACAAGACTTAGGGATTAATCCCCATGATGCATTTGTTGGGGGAAGTGTCCCGCTTACGCATTTTAGTAGGACAGAAATATAATATTAGAAAATATAGTTATTATTTAGAATAAATATTTTCCTTTATGTTTCGTATTTTTTCTACGTCGATAAATTTTATTTTTCATATCTTTTGTTCATTTAGGTATGCTTGGCGGACGAAAAGATGCGTAGTTATTATGTGGATAAAAATGGTAAAATGGAAAGGTTTAAATACTTAAAACGAGTAATTAATTTATGGCTACACCTCACAGACTTTCTTATCAAGGAAGGCTTTTAGCAAGCTTAGCTGATCCGCTTAGTTTTTTTCTTACTCGAACACCTCCTCAAAAACCACTTATACAAAAAGTATTACGAGAATTTGCACGTTTACAAGATGGGCAAGATAGGCTAGAAACAAGAATAGCATTAAAAAATATGCCTCGCGCAGATAAAGCTAACAATGTGGTAGACCTTTGTCGTGCGGTTGCAATATTTTTTAAAATGCCACAAATTGACATGCCCAATAATGCTTTATTTAAAACCTTAGAAATGCAGGGATTATATTCGAAAGACGGCATTAATAGGTATACCTACGAACCCAATGATGGAAAAATGGAGGTATATTTATTACTTGAAGGGAGACGACCGATACATTTTGAAATCGTTAAAGAGGTAGTTAGAAATATCGATCCAAATTCAGGACAGATTAAAAGTGAAACACCTGTGTTAGCAATAAATATTTTATAAGTAAACCATTTTTCTTTTTTAAAACCATATAAGTAAACCACCTAGTTTTGAAAATCACCTGTTTTGCCCCTATGGTTCACTGTATCAGTATTGATGCGAAATACCTGCCACAGGAAGGGTGCTTAAACGGAGGAAACATATCAAAAGAATGACTTTTGATACTTTTGGGATGGTTTTGGTGTACTGCTATGATGTGGAGTTTAGGAGGGTTTACTTATATGATATATTTATATATTGATTTGCCCGTATATTCCCAGTCACAAATAGTACGATTATCATTTTCTTTTAGCATATTTTCGAACTGTTTTTTCTTAAGTGTGATTTTATTTATCGTTCTTAATGCAATTGAGTCTATCACTTGATAGTTATTTTTGTTGTAAAAATGCGCCAATTGTTTTTTTGAGATTATGGATTCATCAAGAGGTTGAAGTTGAGAAAGAATAAAATTACAATTATTATTTTTAGCATACAAAAAATTTAACAAGTACGATCCAATCCCCTTTCTTAAAAACTTCTTTTCAAAAATTTCTAGAGAGTATATTTCTATGAATTGAAGAACGTCCTTATAAGAAAACTTTGAAGCCTTAAGAGAAAACTGCTTATTTTTTGAGGAATTAATCTCGAGTTCCATCTCAGCCTTAACATCGTTACAGGGTGTTTCAATATACTCTAGGTTGTGCCAAAAACCACTTTTATCTTTAAACGAATTATCCATATTTCTCAATCTCTTTCATATTTTCTTAAACTATTATGGATTCAAAACAAAAATATAGTAGTTTAACAAACTGGCAAAGGTTACCCACAAAAGATAGGGCACTAAAATCAATCCTGCCTTGCGATCAATTGCGTAAAACTTCCTTATTGTTAAGGCAATGGAAATCCATAGCAACACAATAATGATCAAACCGAGTAGGGGTGAACGAAATCCAAAGAAAGCAATTGACCATAACGCATTAAGCGCAAGTTGAACTCCGAAAATATTCAAAGCATCTTTTTTCAGTTTATTCTTGGAGGTATAAATCCAATACGCGGCAATGCCCATTAAAGTATAAAGTAATGTCCAAACAGGGCCGAAAACCCAATTTGGAGGACTAAAAGAAGGTTTAACAACGGTCACGTACCACGTCGGGATGGCACTAAACGTAAATACTGAGCCGATAATTCCTGCAAGTTGACAAATCACTATCGCAATGATCAATTCTTTCCATTTTACCATAGTTTTCAAACCTTTTTAGCTTTTCTTAAATAATTTTACTTTTCAGGTTCAACCTTACAAATCAATCGATTGATATCTTTAATAAGTTCTTCTTCGTTTTCAAATCTACTGGCCTCAAGAAGCCGTAATTTATCCTTTGCAGTAAGATATAGTTTCGTTTTAAATCCAAAACGGGAAAATGTATGTCGTAATGAGATCGAATTAATATTCTCAATAGTTTTTTGCGTACCTAGTTGAGTAATAAAAATAATTTGCTTGGGTTTAATCTTAAGAATACGTACGGAGGTAACCGCAAAAAATACGAATATTCCTGAAAAAATAAGTCCGCCTAGTGAATAAATAAGTATGTTTAGGTCGAAGTTAAAAATTACAAATATGAGCGTTATACTATAATATACTCCAAAGACAAACCCTAAAATTAAAAGAAATATATTACCAAGTGACTCTATCAAAGTAATTTTATATATTTTTTCGGATTTAGTATTTTTCATACACTAAAAAAGTATATTTTTGAACTTTTTAACCTTATCTAATTATGATTTACCAAACTACTTATACGCAAGCTCTTTCAGGACTGCCTTTTTTGACTTAATGAGTTCTGCCACTAACCCTTCGACGTAAACTTTGTTGCCTTCTTTTCTAATGAGTGGCTTTTTTTTATCCATCAATTATCACTTTTGTTGTAAATACTTAGCAAAGAAGTCCTTTATAAGCCTTTTTATCTCGTGCTCGCTTGTGGTGCTTGAGTCTGCAAGTTTAACGATTTCGGCAGCTTCATCGGGAACACTCATTGCAATGTCCAAAAATTTGACTTTGAAACCTTCCAAAGTAGGATTTTTTGCATACAAATCATTCGTATGCAAAAGCACCAGTGCACAAATATAAGCAGTACTTTTGTTCCCTTCCGTAAAAGGATGGTTGCAAGCAATAGCATAGAACGTTTCCGTAGCTACATACAGCATATTCTTGAGATGATCTGAAGTATATCTGTGTGAATAATGCTGCAATACTTCAACAAGATGATCTAAATGGCCTTCATACCTCAAGGAATGCGGATCATTTTTACCTAATTTCTTTCGATAATCAATGATGTCCTTATTGATTGCGACAATAATTTCTTTGGTTGGAATAATAATATGGTATTTTTCAAGGAAAATGAGTGAAGGAACGTCTTTTATTGCAGATAAATCCTCCATGATTAGAGTAATATTCTTAGATTTATAACTCTTATCTTAATTAATGAGAGATATGGTAACCGATTACGAATTACTGATACAGTTAATCCGTAAGAACGATATAAAAAAAGTTGATGAGCTTATCTTTAGTTTACCTGGTACCGGAACCTCATCTTCAACACGGCTGAAAATACTCACTCAAAAGGATAAAAAGGGAAAAATTGCAGAAGAAATTGCGCATGAATTAGGATTTAAGGAAATCGAGAGCTTATTACAAAAAGAAAGAATTCGTATTGAATATTTTGAATAATGTTTCAAAAAGGAGGAGGCTGAATTGCGTACGAATACTCTGAATACAATGAGAACCTCCAGCGATTCATTAAAATATCAAAACAACGTCCACGTTCAGGTGTTTCTCCTCCGAATAAACTGACTGAAAGACCTGCGACAGTCTCAAGTCTCTCAAGTAAAGGATCACGAATAGTATAATGGTCAAGATGACGAATCATTTCTCGATTAGCAATAATAAGAAGGTCAATATCACTTGTAGAAGCCCCTTTGTTAGTAACTTTGCCGTCTGCAGAAACGAGTTTTGGATCATGATTAAATTGACTTAAAAATGCCCGATCTTCAGGAGTAAGTGCTTCGCCCGTATGGTGCTGCTTGGTTCCAATATCAAAAAGCCTTCGCGCTTCGGCTTCGGTTCGAAACGTTCCTCGCGCAACCGAACCGACAATAAAAATCCTTGGGGCAGTAGGTAATAGTGCAGTTTCTTGAATAACAGTTATGAATGAGTCTAAAAGAGGAAGTTTTTTGCCGTGAGAGTTAAAACAGGCAGGATGCAAGCGAAAAGGCTTGAATATGGGGATAAGACGCATATCTTAAGATATAAGGTTGGGAATATTTTAAAATCATTAAAAATAATAGGTATTACACGTATTACATTTAAAAAATCCCAAGCTTTTTATAGTTCCGTATGCTAAAAGAATATTGCATGGGTGACAGAGCCCGGTCAAATGTGTGGCGCTTAGGAGAGCTTTTTGGCTTAGTATAAACTTATGGCAAAAACTTCGGAAAAAGCCATGAGGTCTAACTGCAAAACGCTCTATGATACGCCATGGCTTAGCGCCTGCGCAGGTTCAAACGTGTCCTGAGTTTCGTGTCGCGAGTTTGGTATGGAATTCTCCGTCAAAACTGGCTGCTGGAAACAGGAAACTGACATTCCTGCCCCATGCATTCTTTTTTTCCGATTCATTTATATAATTTTACTGAGTAGTTTCATTTTGGGTCACACGTGAACGGAGCACTTATTCTCAAAGACGGAACGGTTTTGTATGGAAAAGGGTTTGGTGCCCGCACGGAACGCATCGGAGAACTTGTTTTCAACACCTCAATGATAGGGTATCAAGAGGCATTAACCGACCCCAGTTATGCAGGACAAATTCTTTTGATGACATATCCGTTGATAGGAAATTACGGGATAGACTCAAAAAACAACGAATCATCATCCGTACACGTTGAAGGGTTTGCGGTGCACAACATGTGCGAGCATGAGGATCATCGCGACTCGATAAAAACGGTTGACTCCTTTCTTAAGGAAAGCAACGTGCCGGGGATTCATGGAATAGATACGCGATTCATCGTAAGGCATGTACGCTCACAAGGTGTGATGCCTGCCATTTTGGCTACGTATGAGGGAAACTGCAACACAAACGAATTAATGAAACGATTGTCATTTGATTATTCAAGCGTTGATTTTGTTTCAAAAGTAACAACCAAAAAGCCGGAAATTTACGGGAATGAAAACAAAACAACAGTCGTGCTTATAGATTACGGCGTAAAGATGAACATCGTACGGGAATTGGTACAACGAAAACTCAAAGTGGTTGTCGTACCTTCATGGTATACTGCAAAACAAATTAAGGAATACGAACCACAAGGAATCCTTCTTTCAAATGGGCCAGGAGACCCCGCAATACTTACCGAGGCGCACAAAACGATCAGGGAACTCTCTGATTTGCCCTTATTTGGCATCTGCCTTGGCCATCAGCTTATTACCCACGCATTTGGGGGAAACACGTATAAGCTCAAATTCGGCCATAGGGGGGGAAATCACCCGGTGCTTGATAAGGTGCGAAATAAAGTAGTCATAACGACCCAAAACCACGGATTTGCAACGCAAAATGTTCCAAAGGATTTTGAGGTAACGCACCTCAACCTAAACGACTCAACGATTGAGGGTATCAGGCACACGAGTAAGCCTATTTTTTCGGTGCAATACCACCCTGAAAGCTCACCAGGGCCTGAAGACTCAAAGTACCTTTTTGACCAATTCGTAAAAAACATACTCAAACGGTGAACGCATGAAGCACATACTAAGTACTGAAGGGATGACCAAGGAATTTGTAGATGCAGTTATTTCAAAATCACTTGAAATGAAAAATACCGTATCACCGCGCCTTGGGAAAAGTGCTGCACTCCTTTTCAACAGGCCAAGTACGCGAACAATCGTTTCGTTTGAGGCGGCACTTGAACAGATGGGATATGGCTCCATACATCTTGATTATGGGTTCACGCAATTGGTACGGGGCGAGGACATGAAAGATGTTGCACGCACACTCAACGAATACGTTGCGTTAATCGTTGCACGATTATTTCCCCATACGGAGCTTGAAAAGCTGGCAGCGCACTCAAAAATGCCAGTCATCAATGCTGGAAGCGATGTGGAACATCCCTGCCAGGCACTTGCTGATATCTTAACATTACACCAGGAAGGGCTTTTGAAAAAAGGCACAAAAATGGCATACGTAGGTGAATCAACAGACGGCGTAGTGCGTTCATTGGCACGATTATGTAAATTATACGGAGTTGAATTGACGATTGTGGGACCTACCGGGTTTGTACATGCATTTGATAATGTAAAAGTTGAGCACAACATATCCTTCATCAATTCATGTGATGTGGTGTATGTCAATTCCTGGCTTAAGGGATCTTTGCAGGATGAGGATCCAAAAAAGGTAAAGGGATTCCTCTCATTCCAAGTAAATGAAGATACACTCACCTCACCAAGCGTAAAAGTAATGCACCCTCAACCGGCATTCAGGGGCGTTGAGATTTCGGATTCAGTCCTTGATGGGGCATACTTAGTGCCAAAGCAGGCAAAAAATAGAATGTATGTACAGAAAGCGCTCATTTCACTTGTTACGGGATCAACATGAAGCACACGTGGAAAAAGGCCCTCGTTATCGGCTCAGGGCCTATTGTGATTGGCCAGTCTGCGGAGTTCGATTATTCAGGTACGCAGGCATGCAGGGCATTACGTGAGGAAGGCGTAGAGGTAGTATTGGTAAATTCAAACCCGGCAACCATCCAAACAGATACAGACACT
>CAYSWK010000007.1:14071-50942 GCA_964434735.1 Microcaldota archaeon
TCTTACTGGATTTACATAGAACCGTTAACGTTTGTAGTGCTTGAAAAAATAATTGCACTTGAACGACCTGATGGGATACTGGCAACAGTAGGCGGCCAGACCGCACTTAACCTCTCAAAGGACTTAGATAAGGCAGGGATACTTTCAAAATACAACGTCGCATTCATGGGAACCAATGCAGATGCGATAGAAAAGGCGGAAAACCGTGAGGAATTCAACAAGGTAATGAACGCCATTCATGTCCCTATCCTTCCGGGAATGCACGTAAAAACCAAGCAGGAAGCATTTGATTATTCAAAGAAAATTGGGTATCCGGTCATCGTACGACCTTCATTCACATTAGGAGGGAGCGGCTCAGGAATTGCAAAAAACGAAGAGGAATTATCTCAAACGCTTGATTTGGCATTTCGGCTTTCAACCATCCATGAAGCGCTTATTGAACGAAGCATTGTTGGTTGGGGAGAGTTTGAGTATGAAGTAGTCATAGATGCAAACGGCAACGGAATTATTGTATGTACAATGGAAAACCTGGACCCCATGGGCGTACATACGGGAGAAAGTATTGTTACGGCACCTACTCAAACATTAAACGATGATGACCACCAAATGTTACGAAACGCTGCACTCAATATTGTGCGCGCGCTTGGTGTAAAAGGAGGGTGCAACGTACAGTTTGCACTCAACCAAAAAACAGGAGAATACGTAGTAATCGAAGTAAATCCACGACTTTCACGTTCATCAGCACTTGCATCAAAAGCAACCGGGTATCCGATTGCACGAGTTGCAACAAAAATTGCGTTAGGATACTCATTGCATGAAATCAAGAATGCGATAACGGGTACTAACGCGGCATTTGAACCTGCACTTGATTATGTGGTGACTAAAATTCCACGCTGGCCGTTTGACAAGTTCCAGCTTTCGGATAGAACCATCGGAACCCAGATGAAAAGCACTGGCGAAACCATGGCAATCGGACGAACGTTTGAGGAAAGTTTGCTTAAAGCGCTTCGCGGGCTTGAAATTAAATGGCCTCTATCAATAGACTATGAAAAATTACTTATGCCACCGAATGATTTGAGGATGTTTGCACTCCTTGAAGCACTTCGAAACGGAATGACGATTGAAGAATTGCATGCAAAAACATTCATCAACAAATGGTTCCTTGAAAAGATACGCAACATCGTGAAGATGGAAACGGAACTAAAAGCAAGCCAACTGACACGTGACGTGCTTATACGCGCAAAGGAGATGGGTTTTTCTGATGTGCAAATTGCACGGCTTAAGAATGCGGAAGAGCATGCGATACGAAAAATACGAAAGGAAATGGGAATTATTCCTACGTATAAGATTGTTGACAGCTGCGCAGGGGAATTTGTCGCCATAAGCCCTTATTATTATTCAACGTATGAACAGGAAAACGAGGCAACGCCGCTTGAAGGAAGAAAGGTTATCATCCTTGGTTCAGGGCCCATACGAATCGGCCAGGGAATTGAATTTGATTATTGCTGCTGCCATGCGTCGTTTGCCTTAAGGAAAATGGGGATCAAATCAATCGTTATCAACAACAACCCGGAAACGGTTTCGACCGACTTCGATTCGTCAGACAGGCTCTACTTTGAACCGTTGACGTTTGAGGATGTCATGAACATCATCGAAAATGAAAATCCTGAAGGGGTGATTGTCCAACTTGGAGGGCAGACATCGATTAATTTGGCTGAAAAGCTTGAAAAATCAGGAGTAAAGATACTTGGAACTTCACTTGAAGGCATAGATATCGCAGAGGATAGAGAATTATTCAGGCAATTATTGCAAAAACTTGAGATACCTCAGCCTGCAAACGGAACAGGATTGAGTGAGAAGGAAACGGAAATTGTTGCGGAAAAAATAGGGTACCCGATTGTCGTACGGCCTTCATGGGTCATTGCAGGAAGAGGAATGAGAATCATTTATTCCGTTGAGGAACTGCACAAATATATTGAGGATGCAGTTTCAGTGAGTGAGGATAAGCCCATTCTTATTGACAAGTATATTGACAACGCAATTGAATGCGAAGTGGATGCGATTGATGATGGGAAAACGCTTTTTATTGGGGCCATCCAGGAACACATCGAGCGGGCAGGGGTGCATTCGGGAGATGCAAACATTGTTATTCCGACCTTAAGGCTCACGCCAAAAGAAATCGCACTTATTGAAGAGTATACGCTTAAGATTTCACGGGCACTCAAGACAAAGGGGTTCATCAACATCCAGTATATTGTGAAGAATGGAATCGTATATGTGCTTGAAGCGAATCCCCGTGCTTCGCGAACAGTGCCTTTTGTGAGTAAAATGATTAACGTCCCACTTACCAAACTTGCAACAAGCGTGATGGTCGGGAATATGCTTGACCCAAAACTCAAGCGAATTGTCCCTTCATTTTATGCAGTTAAATCGGTCGTATTTCCCTTTTTGAAGCTGAAGGGAACGGATACTATGCTTGGGCCTGAAATGCGCTCCACGGGCGAAACTATGGGCATTGCGCGCACTTTTGAACAAGCATACTACAAGGCATTGCTTGCAACCGGAATAAAGGAACGAAAGGGGACGGCGCTTCTTAGTCTTAAGGAAGATGATAAAAAAGCAGGAAAGGAGCTTAAGAAACGGCTTGAGGAGCTTGGGTATTCGGTGATTGCAACTCCAGGAACTGCAACAGCGATTGGAAGTGCACACGTTTCAAAAATAGGAAAGGGAACGCCAGATTGCCTTGAACTGATTACTTCTGATAAAATACAATTGATTGTGAATACGCCTAAAAAGGGAGGGAATTCACAAACAGACGGATTCAGGATCCGCCGTGCAGCAATTGAAAAGGGAATTCCTGTGTTTACGGAGATTGAGACTGCAAGCAACTGGCTTGATGCACTTATTCATGTACGAAAAGGCGAGCTTGAGGTTCGTGAAGTGAGGGAGTACGGAAAATAAATAATTCTAATTAAACGGGCAAAAAGTACTAAAGACAGTTGAGACTACGGAAGAGAAGGATTAACCTATTAGTATAAAATACCGCAAATTAAAATTAAATAAGAAAAGTAAAACTTATCTCGCAATTGAGACAAGCTCTACTAATTCCTCAAAGTCCACTCCGGTTTTTGCCGCAGTGTACCCAAGCTTTAGGAACTTGACTACTTCATCCATGTTTTGCATATGAATTCCCCCTGAGCATATTCTGCTCCATTTATTGTCTTGAGTTTTACGTTGCGTGTTTTTTCCCACACGAAACTTAAAACCTTTGACGCGAAACTTTCCATATCCCCCGATACGAAAAATTCCAAAATTTCTACACACATAACCTTTATATAGGTTTGTCAAAAACAAAAGAAAAAAATTATTTGGTGCGCATTATTCCCCACTTTGACAACGCTTCCCTTAATTCTAAAGAGGTTCGCGCCTTTTCAACAAGCGTTTCCCCTTCCATTGCCGCTTCAATTGCTTGCATCGTTGCTTGTGCACCTGCGCGCGTTCCTTTGGGATGACCGTGAATGCCTCCTGAAACAAGCAGGATAAGTTCATTCCCGTAAATCTTCATGACATCCGGAACAAGGCCAGGGTGCAAACCGCCGGAGGAACAGGGGAAGGCACTTTTAATGTGCCCCCAATCCTGGTCCAAGCAAAGCCTTCCTTTTGCATGAGTCTTTTTCTCACGCAGGATGTCTGCAAGAGCCTTAAGTTCAGGAGCTTCACCGACAAGCTTGCCTACTCCCGTACCGGTGTGAATATCAGTAACTCCGATTAAACGATTTATTTTGGCAATGAATTGCATGGAGATCCCATGCTTAGGGTTACGATCAAATGCGGCGTGCATTGCTCGGTGGGCGTGGATTGCCATGTCAAAATCCTCTACATAATCCCGAAGGGTTTGAACTCCCGAAGGACCGACAATAACGACGTCAATCATGCAAAAGTTCCAGCCATACTCGTGGAGCAGTTTTGCGCGCTTCTTCATCGTTTCAACATCGGCTGTGATGTTGAGGAATGCTGATTTGGTCTCTCCCGTGAGCTTTTCGGCTTTTTCCCGAAGCTTTGTCATGAGCTTGACACGGGTTTCAAAATTGTTGAATTTCAAGGAAGTAAGGTTTTCATCATCCTTTACAAAATCAAAACCGCCCATCCAGGTTTCAAAACCAATGTTTGCGTGCTCTGCATCGGAGAAACCGATTTTTGGCTTGGGAACTGCACCTGTCAAAGGTCGTTTCTTGACGCCCATCATCTTACGAATACCGTCCATCCCGTGCTGAGGGCCTTTGAAGTGCTTTATATAATTTGCAGGAAGAGTAACGTCGATTAAACGCAAGTTCTTGATGGCCTTCATGCCGAAAATATTTCCTGCAATGCCGCTCATAAGCTGGCAAACGTTTCCGTCTTCCCAAAGAGCACGAGGATATGCGACTTTAACATAATTTCCTTCAACTTCAAATGCAATTGCCTTAAGATTTTTCATACGTGGCGGAAGCGTGTAAAGCGTTGTCCACGTACCTGTTGAGCTTTCAGATGCAATCCTTCCGATTGCTTCTTTGATGGGCATCCCCGTATCAGGTTCAAAATAGAAAAGGCAGATAAGATCGTCCTTTGCGGGCTTATATGAAAAATCCACGAATTCCAAGTACCATTCTATTTTTGCCATAAAAAAAGCAAGAAGACAACGAATATAAACGTGCGCTCAAGCGAGTTCGTGAGAATTATAAATCTAAACCGTGTATAAATTCTGTACCCGTGCAGACGAGTATGCCTCTTTTGCCCTCGTAGTTTAACCTGGATAGAATGCGAGCTTCCGAAGCTTGTGATTCGGGTTCAAATCCCGACAAGGGCGATTTTTTATATCTGCTTTAAAACCCAAGCAACGTGCAACCCAGATGGGCAAGAAGGTAATTGTTTGCGCATTCCCCAAAGGACTTCTTTGATTTTTCACACAGTAATTTTATGCGCTTGAGATCCTCGGCATCTGGATAGTATATGCGTACATTTTGAGTTGAATGAATGACGGAAAGGAAAAGTGATTGGTCTGCAAGCTTAAGGTTTGAACATACGTCAAAAACAACCCACACAGGAACAATTGCAACGTCCTGATCGGTAATTTTTAATTTGGTACGCGCAAGCAAATGGCGTGAATTTGATTTTTCAAAAGCAGCAACCCATAAATCTGAGGTAGGAAGGAACATCAGGCCACCTCCTTAAGGGCTTCGGAAAGAGTTTTGTAGGGTTTATTTTTGGGAGGATTCTTCTCAAGGTACTCAAGGCCAAATTGGACCAATTCCTGGAGCGCTTCAGGAACAGTAAGATTATGGTCTGAAGCGTAGCGGTTGATGACTTCCTTGGTTTGGTCATTCAAATTGCGAATAGTGTACATTTTGGACATATGCGTATTACATGTATTATATTTATTAAACTTTTGTCAAAAGTTTAATCAAAAAATTATAAATGTGATTTCAACCATTCAAAACTTGTTGAAACCATTTCCTCAAAATGCTTGGGGCCCTTGAAGAAATGGTCTGCACCCTTGACTATGACGAATTTCTTTTCACACCTTGAATGGTCAATAAGGGTTTGTGCATGGATCAACGGGACAGTGGTGTCCTTGTCACCGTGGATTACCAAAAGGGGGGATTTGTTTTGGTGGGCATAGGAATTCGCATCATACTTCAATGAGTCTTCATACATTCCATAATGCATTTTTTTATCAAACGGCTCGATGAATGCCTTTTCCTTCCATTCCTTCAACCCATTTTTGCCCAAACGTTCTTCCCAAAGGCGGGAATAATCAAATGCCGGGCATTTGAGTGAAAGAACGTCAATATGACGTTTTGAGGAGATGATAAGGGAAACAAGGCCTGAAAATGAGGAGCCCACTAAACCAACCTTTACAAAACCCTTATTCTTGACAAAATCATAAACCGCTAAGACGTTTTCAACCGCTTTTGAAAGCGTAAGATATTCAAGGTTACCTTCGGATTCACCATGACCATACAAATCAACGGCGATGGTTGAAATTCCTGCATTATTCAATCGTGTTGCAAGCTCGGTTCCGGTGCGACTGGTTTTATCGGATAAGTATCCGTGAAGAATGATGACGCAGGAGGTACTTCCTTGCACATACTCAAAATTGCAGCATGTTTTTCCAACTGATGAATCAAGAAAAAGTTTTTGCATGGAAAGAATAAGAAAAAAGGGAATTAAGTAGCTTTTGCTGCACGTTGTACTTTTCGCTCAGCTTCAAGTTGCGCAACCTGTTGCAATGCTAAGGAGATGGTTTCATCCGTCATTCCTGAGGGCAATGGCACTTCAAATCCGCGCATCCTGCAATTGAGAGCATAGGCTACGTCCATAAGTGTAGGAAGGCGCAATGTATCAGTTGCATTATAGGTGATCAAGTCACGAAGTGCATCAAGATTTCCTGACTGGACATATTGGTTCCATAATTCAACTGCATGGTTTCCGCGTACTGCTGCAATGGACTCATCACGAGTTAAGCCCAGGAACTTTTCGATATTCTTTTGGCCTCCCTTCAACCCCGCTGCACGAAGGTTGTACATCGCATCCAAATGAACCAACGGTTCAGGAAACGAAGGGAATTTTGCCTGCAAAAAGGGAATATCAAAACGTGCACCATTGTAAGTAAGCAAAAGCCGGACTCGAGTAAATACCTCTGGCAAATTATCGAGGGGGCGGATTTCAAGATTAAGCGGATTATCGTGTTCAAAAACTTTTCGTGCGTCTACAACTGCAATGCTTGGGACAAAACAGAATGTTTCGCCATCATGACGAAGCACTGCTGAAGTTACAATGTCCATTTGCCTATTGAGGCCGGTTGTTTCGATATCAAAACTGGCAGCATCGGCACCAAACTCATGCCAAAGACGCCAACGGTCCCGTTTTTGATGAAGAATTTGAACAAAAACGTTTAAGTCAAAAAGATCACGTGACGAATCAAAAAATTGAAGGTCGGGCTTAAACGGATCCAGACGCGCATCATCGCACCTAAGAAAATCCCGAACAGACCTGACGCCTCTTTGCCAAAGCGCACGCTCCATTTGAAATGAAAGACGCTCGCCATTAGGGGCCCGTAAACCCACAAAACTATGCGTAAGCATGTTAACTGAAGTCATAAAAAATCACAAAAGAGGATTGAAAAGAAGGAATTAAAACGCTATTTAAAAATTAAAGATTTGAAAGGATAAAGGTAACTCTTTCTTTGACTGATGCACGAGGAACCACAATAAGTTCATAGCCCAAATCCAAATATGCTTTTCTTAAAAGAGAATCGAGTTTTCTAACAGTTACCTTATCTTCAATACGAACACGATCTTTTTCAAAAGGAAGAGCTTCAAAGAAAAATATTTTTCTATAACGTCCTGATGAAACCTTGATAACGCCTTTTGGATCCAAATTCGCAAGAGTGTAATAGGCAATACTATCGGGAACACCTCTATCAAAAAAGAGAACCTTCCTCTTGGGCGCTTTTTCTTCATTTTTAAGTTTTAAATTAAGAATTTTCCTTTGGAATTTTTCTTCATCTTTTCGTAATTCATGTGCCGTAATCCCTTTTTCTAAAGAACGTTCAATAACTATGCGCGCAACCTCAGGAACTACTGCATAACCTCGCTCCTTAAGTTGTTCAAGAACGGTTGTTTTTCCTGAACAGGGAACTCCAGTTAAAACGTATCTTGGAAGACTCCGCACCCGAGCTGAAATCATTAAGAAAATAACAAGAGAATGGATAAAAAGTTACGTTTTAATTGACTTCTCCCTCAACTTGCGATTGTATGAAACGGCAAAACGGTGCGCCTCATCACGGATATGGCGCAAAAGAAGGAGTGCACGGGACTTATTATCAAGGGCAAGAGGCTCCTTTTTTGGATCTGAATAAATAAGCTCGAACTCCTTTGCCAAGGAAATACAGGGAGTTTCTACAAACAATGAGTCAAGGCTTTCAGTTGCAACAAGAAGCTGGGGTGGACCCCCGTCAATCACGATTAAGTCGGGAAGCTCTGCTTTTTCTTCAATAAGACGCTTGTAGCGGCGGTAAACGACTTCCTTCATGGCGGCAAAATCATTCTGGAATTCAGTGGAACGGATTTTGAATTTTCGGTATTGGGATTTATTCGGTTTGCCTTTGGAGAAGTGAACCATGGAAGCGACAATAAATTGGTCACCTAGGTTTGAAATGTCAAAACATTCAATTTCCAAGGGCAAGGATTCCAGGTCAAGGGCCTTTTGCAGCTCTTCAAGGGCAGGGTACTCGGAGACTAGCGATTGAATTGCGTTTTTCTTTGCAAGGAACACCAATTCCTTTTTGGTACCATGATGCGGAACAACGATTTCAAGCGCTGACTTTCCGTAGGAATCCTTGTGAAGCTCAAGGAGAGTAGTTGTAAGGAATTCCTTATCTACAGGTTCTGACTCAAGCACCAGTTCATCGGGCAACTCATACGTTCCATAGTAACGGATAAGAAAATCATTCAGGAATTGCGCAGGATCATCGGGCTTTGGATAGATATAAGGTTTTGATGAGGTAATGACTCCTTTTTTCAACGTAAGAACAAGAATGGAAATTTGGGTTTTTGAAGAATCAAAAACGATTACGTGCTGGTCAAAGGAAACGTTTTTTTCAACCACCTGCGTTTCAACCAAGGATTGCAAACCAAGGTATGCATCGCGGTACTCTCGTGCAAGCTCATAGGACTGACGTGCTGAAGCAGAATCCATTTTTTCCTTGTATTCCTGTGCCAAATCCCTTGCTTTTCCCTTGAGAAGAAGGCTTGCCTGTTTTACGTTTTCCATATAATGTTCTTTGGAGATTTTTTGGATGCAGGGAGCTGAGCAAAGGCCGACATCGTAGTAAAGGCATGAGTGCTTGGGAAGCTTTGGGCAACTACGAAGCTTGTAGAGCTTTTTGATGACATTCAAAAGCCTCCATTTGTTTTCAGCTGAAGCAAACGGACCGAAGTAAGTACCTTTGATGTTCTTTTTTCGGGTGCTTATGGCACGAGGATATTCCTCATTAGTAAGAACAATCCAGGAAAAGCGTTCGCCATCTTTCAGTTCAATATTGAATGGCGGCTTGTGCTGGCGAATTAAACGTGCTTCGAGGATCCAGGATTCAAGCTCGTTGCGAACAATGATAAGCTCAAGATCTGCAACGCGTTTCACAAGCTCGGCGGTTTTGCCTTCCTGCGGATGATTGAAATAGGAACTGACTCTTTTCTTCAAATCCTTGGCCTTTCCGATGTACAAGATGGCTCCTTCGCTATCCTTGTAAATGTAGCATCCCGGTTCATGGGGAAGGTTGTAGCGAGAAAGGTCAAACATCAAAACCCAAAGCCTCTTTCTTTTTTTTATAGGAAAATTCCATAAGGAATTTCAGGTTTTCAATATCTGCAATATTATAACGAATAAGCTTGTCCAGAGCCAGTTCATCGCCTTTTTGGTACTTTCTCCACAAACGGACGGCGTCCTTGCCGCTTAAGCCTGCAAGGTCGTCATTGCGTTCCAAGCCAAGGGTTTTCTCAATTGCCTTAAGCCCACCACGATAACCTAACGAACCTAAAACGCCACGCAGATCAATATGAAGCGACGGGATCGGAAGGTCACCAAGGACTTTTTGCAAGAAAGGAAGGTCAAAGGAAGTGCCGTTGAACGTAATGACGCATTTGTAAGGCAGAAGCGCATCGTGCAAACCGTCGAGGTTTTTTCCCTGCACAAATACGCGCGATTCAGATCCGTCGTACAAGCCAACTACGGTGACCGAATTGGGACGTGGTCGAAGACCTGTGGTTTCGATATCCAAAAAAACGGATTTTTCCTTGAAATTGCTCCATGCACGCCATAACTCATTACGCGGAAGCGAACGGGCAAAATAAGAAGCATCATATTCGTGAAGAGCTGATTTTGAATTGAAAATTTCAAGCGAATGAGGTTCCATTTTTGGATTATTTTTATGTGCATCGAGAAACTGGTCCCATGTAGTAATTCCGCTACTCCAGAGGTCTTTTTCCTTGCCTTGACCTATTGAAGGAAGGTGAATAAAGGAGTTCTCAAGCATGCATTCCACACGCAGGCAATAAATAAAAACAAAAGCTTAGAGGGCGACGTTTTCCTGAGTGAATGACTCGATAAGTTTGACGCATTCTAAAACAATATAGTTGATGGCTGCGTTTTTGGATATATCCTTTAACCAAATTTTTGAGGAATTTAAAACTCCGTCCTGCCAAAGCATAATAGTAAGCATAGATTCGTCAGGAATTCCGGGCCTCAACGTACGCGGCGAAAAATCAATGGCATAAATGGATTGCCACAGAGGTTTTGTTTCCTCTTCGGAAAGCTTAAAGGGGCCAAATTTACGTTTTTCACGGGCAAGTGCATAGGAAATAGTCAATGAACCGTTTTGATCGAGCCTTAATTTCCATGAGCCTTTGCTGCTTGGATGATGAGGATTACCGATGTCTAATTCGAATGAATCCATAGAGTATTTCTTTTTTGGCACTTTATCCCTAACATCGATCATAATAGTATATCTCAACGCACCAATAAAAAGATAATCATTGAATGAAAATGCATGAACTGCATATTCTGTAAAATTGTAAAGGGCGAAATCCCTTCAAAAAAAGTGTTTGAGGATGAACATACGCTCGCATTTCTTGATATTAATCCGATGAGCACCGGACATACGCTGGTTATCCCTAAAAAACATGCAGAAAACGTTTTTGAAATTGATGAAAAGGAACTTGCGCACGTACATGCAATTGCAAAAAAAATAGCGATTCAAAGAAAAAACGAAGGTGCAGAGGGAGTTAACATTCTACAAACAAACGGGGCAGTTGCTGGGCAAAGCGTGTTTCATTTGCATGTGCACGTGATTCCACGAAAAACGGGGGATGGTTTGAGGTTTTGGCCCGAAGGAAAGGGATGATCATTTCCTCAAAACCTCTTTGAGGAACTGTCCCGTATAGCTTTTCTTATTCTGTACAACTTCTTCCGGCGTGCCAACTGCAACGATTTGGCCGCCGCCTGAACCACCTTCAGGACCCAAATCCACGATATAATCTGCACATTTGATAACGTCTAAATTGTGTTCAATTACGTAGACAGAATTACGCTTTTCAACTAAACGATTCAAAACAGTAATCAGTTTCTTCACATCTGCAAAGTGTAAGCCCGTTGTCGGTTCATCTAAAATGTAAACAGTATGACCTTTGGAAGATTTGGAGAGTTCGCGTGTAATTTTGATACGCTGCGCTTCACCACCTGAAAGAGTAACTGAGGATTGGCCCAGCTTAATATATCCTAACCCAACATCTTGAAGCGTCTTTAATTTTCTAAAGACCATGGGGAAGTTCTGGAAAAACTCAACAGCTTCATCAACGCTCATGTCAAGAACATCGGCAATAGTTTTTTCTTTATATTTGATAGTCAATGTTTCTGAATTGTAACGCTTTCCCTTGCAAACTTCACACGTCACATATACATCGGGAAGGAAATTCATTTCGATCTTGATTTGGCCGTCGCCCTTGCAGTTTTCACAGCGGCCCCCCACTACGTTGAATGAGAATCGTCCAACGTCAAAGCCTTTTGCCTTTGCTTCAGGAACACTTGCAAATAAATCACGGATTGGGTCGAAGACTTTGGTGTAGGTTGCCGGATTGCTACGCGGCGTCCTTCCGATAGGTTCCTGGTCGATGTTAATAATGGCATCGATAGGGCCATAGGAAAAGAGTTTGGTATGCTTTCCTACATAAACTGGAGATTTGTGAATAGTGCGCATCAACTGAGCATAGAGAATATCGTGAATCAAAGTTGATTTGCCCGAGCCGCTCACTCCGGTAATACAGCAAAGGACTTCCGTGGGCAATTGAACGGTAAGGTTCTGTAAGTTATGCTCGCGTGCACCTTCAATGGTGATCCAGGTAGCTGGCTTTTTACGTTCTTTTGGTGTTGGAATTGATTCTTTACCTGAAAGGTAGAGTCCAGTCAAACTTTCCTTGTTTAACATGATTTCCTTTGGCGTGCCTTCGGCAACGATGTTTCCTCCATGAATTCCTGCTCCAGGCCCCATATCGACGATCCAGTCTGCCGCTTTCATGGTGTCCTCATCATGTTCAACTACAAGAAGAGTGTTGCCAAGGTCCCGCAAGTGGTGAAGAGTATTAATGAGTTTTTCATTATCCCTTTGGTGTAAACCAATTGAGGGCTCGTCCAAAACATACAGGACACCCATTAAATTGGCACCAATTTGGGTTGCCAGGCGAATACGTTGAGATTCACCACCTGAAAGTGTCCCCGCATTGCGCGAAAGAGTAATGTAGCCTAAACCTACATCAACAAGGAATTTCAAACGGGAATTGATTTCCTTAATTACTAATTTCCCAATTTCCATTTCTTTTGAAGATAAGGAAATAGAAAGGAAAAAGGCTTGCGCATCAACTATGGACATGTCTGTTATCTGGTCGATGGATTTTCCTGCAACACGAACGAAAAGAACCTTTTGCTTCAAACGCTTTCCCTTACATGTAGGGCATTCGGATTCGCGAATGAATTTTTGGAGCTCCTCGCGACGAGCTTCGGATTCGGTTTGCTTGTACAAACGTTCGGCTTGGGGAATGATTCCTTCCCAACCTTGTTCCATGCTCATGCTTGCGCCGTTGCTCCAACGGCCGTAAAGCGGTTTTGGGTCGCCATACATAAGCACCTTGAATTGAGCTTCAGAGAATTTTGAAAGAGGCGTATCGAGCTTGAAACCATGAGATTTGCCAACGATTGCCAATTGCTGGGAACGCCAGGTAAGATCTATTTTTCCATAAATAGTTAGGGCACCTTCAATGATGGAAAGGGATTTGTCAGGGGCAATCAAATCGGGATCAAAATCCTGTTTTATCCCAAGGCCTGAACATCCTTCACAAGCGCCAAAAGGGGAATTGAAGGAGAAAATACGGGGTTCGAGCTCTTCAAATGAAATGCCGTGTTCTGGGCAAGTTGCGCTTGTAGTGAAAAGATGCTCTTTCCATTCGGAACCTTCTTCCACAAGCAAAACAACGAGGCCTTTGGAGAGGGAGGTTGCGGTTTGAATAGATTCAAAGAGGCGCGATTTTGATTCAACATTGGCTACGAGCCGATCAACTACTACTTCGATAGTGTGCTGCTTGTAACGGTCCAACTCAAGTTTTTCATCAACTTCTTTGAGTTCGCCATTTACCCGCATGCGAACAAAGCCTTGTTTTTTGAAATCCTGGCCGATTTTTTCATACGTTCCCTTTTTCTTACGGATTACGGGGGAAAGGACTTGAATTTTTTTACCTACAAATTGAACAAGGATCTTATCAAGAATTTGATCTATAGTTTGATTAGTTAATGGTTGGTTGCACTCGGTGCAGTGTGGCGTTCCAATACGTGCATAAAGAAGACGCAAATAATCATAAACTTCCGTGACGGTTCCAACAGTTGAACGGGGATTTTTTGAGGTAGTTTTTTGCTCAATGGAAATAGCGGGAGAAAGACCATCAATTGAATCAACATCAGGCTTGTCCATGACGCCCAAGAATTGACGGGCGTAAGAGGAAAGCGATTCAACGTAACGGCGTTGACCTTCCGCATAGATCGTATCAAATGCCAAAGTAGACTTGCCTGAGCCTGAAAGGCCAGTTATCACTATGAATTTGTCTCTTGGAAGCGTAACGTTGATGTTTTTAAGGTTGTGCTCACGCGCACCGCGTACTACTATATCCTTCACAAATATTCACCGGTTAGGAAGTTTTGGCAGGAAGAAATTAAAAAGGAAAGCAGTGAAAGACAAGCATGGGATTATGGGCAGTAAGGTTTACGGGTATTTGTTTATTGGCAACAATAATAGGAGTACTTCTTTTTGGAGAATTTTTTTCTGCAGGATTGACAAACGCGGTAGTGACATCGATTTCTGAAGATGGGATAGTTTGGTTTTTGGTACTTCTTATCCTCATAGGATTCCTTCTTGCACTTATGCACACACAGTTTGACAAGGCAAAGGAAGAGATCAAAAATGCAATAAAACGAATAACGAAACCTCAGGAAATTGAAGAAAAAGTCGGATGGGAAGAGATAGTCGTTTGCCTGTTTGCGTTGCTTTTAAGCATACCGCTGGCTTTTCTTGGAGGACTGTATACCTATCTTTCACTTGCAGATATTCAAAATCAAATGGGAAATCTTATAGGCCATGGAGTTGTCATTGTCCTTGCAATAATTTCATATTTAATAAAACGAACAGGAATTTTTGAAAAGTAATGAATTATACCTTAAGTTTTGAAAGTGACACTGCAGTAATTGACCTTGGAACAATAAATCCACGTTTTGATGGGTCCTTCAAAATTTCCTGTGCCTGTGCCCGCAGGTCGGCTCGCAATGAATTATGGCCTTTTCGAACATCGATCTCAAGCTGATTATTAAGCCCTGGATTTGCGCCGTAACCAATTTCCGCAACACGCGTTTCCCCATCCATGACTGTGAGAATGAAGGGTTCGCAAGAACTTGCAATTCTCAAGCTTGTAGTAAGCGAAGCATCAATATGGGGAATTGCCCCTTCCGGTGCAGTAATTTCCGTATTTTTGACAAGGACGGGTTTCCCACTGTCTTCTGAGGATATCTTTTCAAGTGCAGGGATAACTGTTTCTTGATTGAGAACCTCGCTTCTTGTCAAACAAAGCACATTGCTTGAGCCTGAAAGCTTTGCCCTCACTCGTGAAAGGTCATCTTGAGTTACTCCTAACTCAGTCAAAACTTCGGTTTCAGGAGCATGGATTTTAAGCTGACCCGAGCGTTCAACATCCAAAACGAAACCTCTTTGTGCCAAAGCATCGGGTGTAAATTCTGCCAGTTGGTAGTCGTTTGAATAAGTGGCAAACACAACTGCGCCCGGAGGAAGAGTTTTGTGTATTTCGAATAAAACAGCATTGAACTGCTCGCTTGTCATTCGATGGATTCCTTGCAAAAGAACAACGTCTGCGTTTACTGCCACTTTGGTTTGATCTGCTCGGGCCTGCTTAAGATCAACATATTGTGCTGAAACGGCTTGAGCGGTTTTTCCTTCCATTTCCAAAGCCTGCTTTAATGGCTGAGGATACAGGGAAACTTCCAAAACCTGTTTTGCGTGGTCAAAGACGTCGGAGAAATACTTGACTAGCCCAAGTACTTCCCTGAATGCAAAAAGCTGCTTGAGTCGCTTGGAAAGAATATCGGCAACTGCTTCCGGTCGTTCATCTTCCCGATCCAAGGCAAGTTCAACGGCCTGATCAACTGTAAGACCTTTTTTTTCATAGTAAGCTTGGAAAAGGATTGGATTTGCGTTGATACGTAATTGAATAGTATTCGCATGAGGCATGCCCTCAACTTTTGAAAGTGAATGCACACTTGGAACGCTAGTAAGTGATTGGATTGTGGATAAAATAAATTCGAGGTCAAGACGTTCGTAGATGCGTGCTTTTGTCTTGAAAAGACCTGCCGATTCTGCTACAAGTCCGTTTTTTTGAGCAAATTGTTTTACTAAGTCAGTTATTGGTAATTCATTGATATACTTCAGACCTTGTGTTTCTTGTGCCGCCTTAAGACTCGAATTTGAGCTAAGTCTTGCTAGAATCAAATTGGGGCCAAAAAAACCTTTAATTCGTGAAAGTACTCTGGCTGAAGGGATCCCATCAAATTCCTGGATTTTTCTTAAGATAATTTGATCAATTCGCTCGTAGATTGCCCTTTGGACCTCATCAAGAGAACTAGTATTATTTAGAAGCCCGTGCTCCCTAGCGGTTTGTTTAATGAATTCTTCTTCGGAAAGATTAGAGATATATGCAATTGCTCGTTCTTCCTGTGCTTTTTTAAGAGCAGGGTTCGCATTAATTCTTAACAAAAGAGCAGGATCACATCTTCCTTTGATTCTAGAAATAGCTGAAGTGGAAGGGATTCCGTCAAATTCCTGGATTTTTCTTAAGATAATTTGATCAATTCACTCGTAGACCCTAGCCAAAACGTTTGGAAGAAAGGCCGCTTTTAGTTGAAACCCATGTCTTTTCGCAGTTTGCTCTATAAAATCTTCTTCAGGCAAATTTTGCACATATTCAATTCCACGCTTTTCCTGTGCACTTTTTAGGCTTGGGTTCGCATTAATGCGCGCTTGTATAAAATCTTCAGCATAAAAATTTTTAGCTGAAATATCGGAAGATACGGGTATCCCATCAAAGAATTGGATTCTGCCTAGAATAATTTGGTCGATTCGTGAATATATTTCCTTACGAGTAATCGGAAGATCGAGAGCCTTTGATTGAAGATTGCCAGCTATAGCCGTTTGAGAGATAAACTGATCTTCTGAAAGAGAGCAGACATATCTCTCCCCACAAGTATCTTGTACGGCACAAAGTGACGGATTTGCATTAAGACGGGATTGAATAAATGAACAAGAATAAGGTAAAACACGTGAAAGTGCTGGCGCAGTAGGTATCCCGTCAAAGCTTTGGATGGCAGCAAGGATTTTGGCATCCAACTCAGAGTAATCTTTAGCCATTAGTATCGTCTAAACTGAGAGTAAAAGTGTTTAAAAATGGATGTTTTTGGGTCTAAATAATATCTCCGGGCTCATATTTAGCTTCCTTTGCGTATTTTGAGAAGAGTTTTGATGCCTTTTTGCTTACTTCCTGGATTTGGAACTTAGCATTGCCTATGAAGTGCTCCTGATCTTCAAGAAGGGCTTCAATTTGTTTTTGAGAAATCTTGGCCGATTTGAATACAGGGTCTGCCGCAAGTTTTTCTGCCAGTTGCGGAGATTTTCCTTCTCGCATGCTGAGGGCTTCCTGAACTGCATATTTTTTGATTATTTCATGGGCCTCTTCACGGCCGATTCCTGCCTTTACGGCCACCATAAGGATTTCGGTGGTTGCAAGGAATTGCGCGTAACGTTCAAACTCCTTTTGAATAACTTGCGGGTATGGGCCCATCTGATTAAGGACTGTAAGCGTTGTTTCGCAGATACCATCTATTACATAAAACGTATCGGGAAGAATTACTCTTCGCACTACCGAACAGGAAACATCCCCTTCCTCCCATTGGTTTCCTGAAAGGCGTGAAATGCCATCAGCATACATTTTAACAAGCTCAGAAAATCCACCAATCCGTTCGGAACTACGCGTATTCATCTTATGAGGCATAGCACTTGATCCTACTTGGCCTTTTGAGAACCCCTCAGTCATCAATTCATACCCGGCCATAAGGCGCATTCCTATTGCAAAATTGGCACAAGCACTTGCAAGGGCAGCAAGCTTTGAAACTAAGGCATAATCAAGTGAACGCGGGTACACTTGCCCAGTTGAATCAAGGACGCGGGA
Organism: Microcaldota archaeon; assembly: GCA_964434735.1. GTDB lineage: Archaea > Micrarchaeota > Micrarchaeia > Anstonellales > Bilamarchaeaceae > CAYSWK01. Next base: position 31,438 of record CAYSWK010000007.1, read on the forward strand.
AAAACCAAGAGATTTGGCAACCTCCTCTTCCAATTTTTGGACTTTTTTACGGTCCCCAAGGAGAGTGAGCATATCAAACTGAGTACCTACGGGACCTTTAATGCCACGTAAAGGATATTCCTCAATAAAACGGTCAAAGTCTTCCAAATGAATAAGCAATTCTTCCGCCCACATGGAAAACCTTCTTCCAAGCAAGGTTGGTTGAGCAGGCTGGTGATGGGTTCGTGCAGTCAAAACGATATGTGAATACTCATTTGATTTGTCAAGAAGATGCTTAAGGATTGAAACCATTTTGCCACGGATAATTTTTGAAGCGCGAAGAATCTGCAGTTGCTCAACGTTATCGGTTAAGTCGCGGCTGGTCATTCCCTTGTGAATGTGTTCTTCAGTTTTGGCAACTTCAACAAAGGATTCTATTTTTGCCTTAATATCGTGTTTTCTAACCTTTTCTATTTGCGCGATTCGTTCAAGGTCGATTTTTCCTTTTGAGGATTCATACGCATCAATAGCAGATTTAGGAATAGGGATACCCAAACGTGCTTGGGATTTCATGACAGCTATCCAGAGTTCACGCTCAAGAAGAATTTTGTTTTGTTCTGAGAAAAGAGTATTTATTTCAAGAGTGGCGTATCTTTGAGACAAAATGTTGTAATTCGTCATATAAAAAATGGGTAAAAGAGAATTAAAAGCTTGTGCCTAACGCTTAGCAGTTGCGTCTTCCTTCATAACAAATTTCACAATGAAGAAAACTACTGCTGCGACTATGACAAAATCGATCAATGCGCCTGCAAAATCCCCTATAAGAAGCTTGACTGGCCCAAGTTCAAGGACGGCTTTTCTCCAATCCCCTCCGGGAATTAAGACCGCGACGAGTGGCATCACCACGTCATTAACAAATGCGGTGACAAGCTTGGTCGATGCGGCACCAATAATGAATGCAACGGCTAATCCAACTACTTGGTATTTCTTCAAAAATTCAAGGAATTCATTTACAAAGGACATAGTAATCAATGGAATAATTAACAAAAAAGATTATAATTGCGCACGTAACTCTGCAGCCTCATCACGAAGGCGGATGGCGTCCTCAAATTGCATATTCTCAGCCGCAACACGCATCGCGGTTTCAAGCTCGATTATTTTTGATTTAAGTTCCCCTTTTGAAAGCTTAACTTTTGATTTTGGTTTATGACGAACTTCATCAAGCTCGATTTCCTCATCTAAAATGACGTGAGCAATCGTTTTAACGATAGTTTGAGGGGTGATGCCGTGCTTTTTGTTGTATTCCATTTGTTTAGCGCGACGATCTTTGGTGATCTTGACCGCCCCTTTGATCGAATCAGTCATTTTATCGGCATAAAGAATAACGCGCCCATCGACATTACGAGCGGCACGGCCCATAGTTTGAATCAATGCACGTTCATTACGCAAAAACCCTTCCTTATCAGCATCCAAAATAAGTACTAAACCAACTTCAGGCAAGTCAAGGCCTTCACGCAAAAGATTAACACCAACAAGGCAATCGAACACCCCTAAACGCAATTGTCGAATGATTTTATTGCGTTCAAGAGAATCAATTTCTGAATGCAAATATTTCGCCTTAACATCTTGTTCGGTAAGAAAACGAGACAACTCTTCAGACATTTTTTTGGTCAATGTAGTAACAAGAATCCGCTGTTTTTTTGAAACGGCCGCTTTGATCTCTTTTATTGCATCATCAACCTGTCCTGTGAGGGACCGAACCTCAACTTCAGGGTCAAGCAACCCCGTGGGTCGAATTATCTGCTCAACAACTTGACCAGAATTCTTCAATTCATAATCGGCAGGAGTTGCGGAAACACAAATGACGTGATTAAAATATTGTGACGTTTCCTCGAATTTCAAAGGCCTATTGTCAAGGGCACTTGGAAGGCGAAACCCATAATCGACAAGCGTACGTTTTCGAGAACGGTCGCCTTTGTACATCCCGTGCAGTTGAGGGATCGTAACATGGGACTCATCAATCACTAAAATAAAATCGGACGGAAAATAATCCAAAAGGCAATAGGGAGGCTCGCCTTCCTTTCTTCCTTCAAAATGACGAGAATAGTTTTCAATTCCCGTACAGTAACCGACATTCTTGATCATTTCAAGGTCATACATGGTTCGTTGTTTCAACCGATGCGCTTCAAGCATGCCAAGTTTGGGAAGTTGAAGCTCAAGCTCCTCTTTAATTGAATCCAATGCCTGCTTAGTTTCATCGTCACTGACCATATAATGCTTGGCAGGATAAATAAGAAGCGAATCATGGGAAACGAGTTGAGTATAATTAAGATGGTCAAGTGTTGAAATGGATTCGATCTCATCGCCAAAGAACTCCACACGTACGATGTCCTCTTCGTAACCAGGAATGACGTCGACGATGTCCCCCCGAACCCGGAAAGTTCCTGGCTCAAGCGCAGTATCGTTTCGAGTATACTGAAGCTCAACAAGTTTTGAAAGAAACTCCTCGCGTCCCATGGTTTTTCCTTTTGAAAGAAGAATACTGAATTTTTTAAAATTTTCAGGGGAGCCCAAGCCATAGATGCACGAAACGCTTGCAACAATGATAACGTCCTGGCGGGACATAAGCGAGGCAGTTGCGCGAAGGCGAAGACGTTCTATTTTTTCATTCACTGATGCGTCTTTCTCAATGTAAGTATCTGATGCGGGCAGATAACTTTCCGGCTGGTAATAATCATAATAAGAGATAAAAAATTCGACGCGGTTTTTAGGAAACAACTCCTTAAATTCCAAAAAAAGCTGGGCGGCAAGTGTTTTGTTATGAGCAAGGATAAGTGCAGGCCGCTTAAGTGCAGCAATAACTTGAGCAATAGTAAATGTTTTCCCAGACCCTGTAATTCCAAGAAGGGTCTGCATGTTATGCTTTGAAAATCCAGAAATAAGCTTGGATATTGCCTCCGGCTGGGAACCCTTAGGCTTCTTGTCTGAAACAAGCTCAAAATCCATAGGGGATATGGTAATCACTTGGTTTAAAAAAGAAGACATCGATGAGTTAGTGTGGATTCAGTACTCATTTCACTGGTCTTTCTTGCAATATGTATGCTTTTGATACTGGCTAGCATCCTCATTTTTTGGATTTTTTCCAAAAACCAAAAACACAAGGAAGCATTTAAGGGAGAATATTCTTTAGACAGCCTGGTTATACCTTTCCATAAAGGGTGGGGAATTCAAAATTTGTATTTAATTGTACTTTCTCCGTATTCCTGGTTAATTCAAATAATCGGAATAATACTGCTTGGAGCATTATACTTTATTCCAACAACAGTCAATTCAAACGCACCGATTGAGGAAATAGTTATAACCTTCTTTGCTTCGGGGGCAACAGCATTTGCATTTTCCTTTTTTTATTGCGCACTCGTATGGTTTTTTGATGCAAAGGAACGAGAACCGTTACGATTTGTTATTTCCCTTTTCCTCTGGGGCACAACTGCGGGAATCATCGCAAGCATAGCCAACAGCCTCCTAAGTCTTGAAGCGGGATTTGCAGTATTTGTAGTTGTTTCATTTGCGCCGTTCATTGAAGAGGCGCTTAAAGGAATAGGGCTGGTCTTTTTGCAATTCCACCACGAGTGGAACGGAAAACTAGATGGGATTGTTTTTGGGTTTATGGTAGGAATGGGTTTTGCGTTTGTTGAAAATTGGGGATATTTCGCAAATTATGGGTCGGGTCAAAAAGAAATTATGGACTGGATAATCATTATTATCCTTCGAACGTTCACAACAGGAATAATTCATGGGATCCTTGCAAGCACAACAGGATTTATAATAGGGTACGCGAAAAAAACAAAAAAACACCCTTTGAAAAGCCTTATCGCGTTCCTGCCTGCTGCGACCATACATACCTTATACAACACGATTGCATTCACATTTTCTGGATTTGAACTGATTCTTGGAATATGCGCGATCGTTTTAATGTGTATAATCATATTTGCGACAGTTTATAAAAAAAATGAAGAAGAAGGGACCTAATAGCTTGATGGTCGTGATTTCCTAAAATGGCCGCGGTTTGAGGGTTTACGGCTTCGCGTATTGTTCTTGTGGCTTGAATGGTAATTGCCCCCTGCGCTTCTACTTTCAGACCCATAACCGCCATGTGAAGGGCGAGATTGCCCTCCGCCAAAGTTGTACGACCTATCCGAAGAATTTCTTCGTGAAAGATGAGGGCGTCCCCCTTGCCTTGGTTGGAAATCCGTTTGCTTAAACGTAATTGCTTTTCCTGATTTACCCATACGTCCCGTTCTTCCGATACGGTGAGTATGTGTGGCTGCATCAATTGCTTCATCATAGTTTATGATGTGAGAAATATCATCAACGTGAAGCCCACGTGATGCCACGTCTGTCGCTACAAGAACCTGGAAAACCCCCTCACGGAACTGACGCATAACGTGTTCACGGCGATTCTGAGTGAGATCCCCGTGAAGGCAATTTGAACGAATATGTGCGCGTGCCAACTTTTCATTAAGCCAGTCTGCAGAACGCTTTGTTGCAACAAAAATGATTGCGCGTGTGAGTGCAGGATCCTTAAGTAGTGAAAGAAGTTTTGAGAATTTCTCTGCACGGGGCAATTCGTGTGTTTCTTCTTCAATAGTAGGTGCACGCTCCTCTTCGCCAACTTCAATAGTTATAGGGTTTCGCATAAAACTTGTCGAAATTGCCCGAACATCTGAATTGATGGTTGCCGAAAAAAGAAGAATGAGTCTGTCTTTTGAGACGTGCTCAAGCACCGTGTAAATGTCCTCTCTAAAACCCATGTCAAGCATACGGTCTGCTTCATCAAGCACAACGTGAGTAAATTCTGAAAGATCAAGCGTTTTACGGTTGAAATGGTCAAGAAGCCTTCCAGGAGTTGCTACGATGATGTCAAAACCCCGTGAAATAAGGCGGATCTGTGAACCGATGTCTTGGCCTCCATAGAAAGCGTAAATTTTAAGGCCGGTGCCTTCTGAAATCCTATGGATTTCCTTTCCAATCTGAAGTGCAAGCTCACGAGTTGGCGCAAGAATAAGCGCTTTTCCATCAGGGTGCCTCAAAAGAGATTCGATGAGGGAAATACCAAATGCTGCGGTTTTTCCAGAACCGGTTTGGCTACGAACAATAACCTCTTTTCCTGCTATGATTTCGGGAATTGTCTTTTCCTGAACTTCTGTCGGGTTTAAGTACCCCATTCGTTTCAATGTTTCAATTGTCCTTTTACTTATATTTAGGTCTGCAAATTCCATTTAATTCCTCTAAGGTTGGAGACTCTACAAGCAGGTACTACTGCCTAGTGACAATCACAAATATGCGTAGAATGAGCTAAAAGATAAATATTACTTCAAGCTCCCAAAGAGTAAAGACTCCAATTATAAGATAATATGGATCAATGGGAATATTTAAATGTATCGGAAGGTGGGAAAACGAGCTTCTTGCAACAAATTACTGCTGTGCCCACGCAGGAACATCATATCTTTTTTGGCCGTTTTGAAGGTACCATGCATACAAAATGCCAATGATAAGGCCGCCCAAGTGGCCTGCCGAGGCAATGCCGCTTGAAGTATTGAATGCACCTACAAATTCAAGCACGAACCAAAGCACGGCAGCGTGCTGAATTTTTATGGGGAAGAAATAAATGTAAACCATAAGGTTAGGGAAAAATACTGCACATGCACCCAAGATGCCGAAAATAGCGCCGCTTGCACCTAATGCAGGAATATCAGGAATAATTCCTAAAACCCAGGTAAGCCAATAAAGAACGCTACCTGCAATCCCTGCAAGAATGAAAAGGGAAAGATATTGGACAATTGATAATCTTCGTTCAAGAATAGTGCCGAACATAAAAAGGGAAAAACAATTGAATGCGATATGGCTGATGCCCCCGTGTAAAAAAACGCTCGTAATAAGAAGCCAGGGTTGACTGGAAACCAAAGAAGGTTCAAGATAAAATGCTTCGGTAAACCCTGGAATAGCAAGCTGGATGATAAAGAAAATAATCAAAATAAAAATAAGGGAAAGAGTAATGCGCATAGTATTACACCGCATTACCTGCAAACGTGGGTACGCTCATCACACACTTCGCCTGCAACACAGTCGGAATCAACGGAGCATTTACCAAGTTGTGCCTTGCATGAATGAGAGGTGCCATCACAAAACTCCCATGAGCTGCAGTCAAGGTTGCTTGAACAGAAACCAAGTTTTGCAGTACATATGTGGTTCTTTTTCGTATTGCAGTATTCCCATGCTGAACACTCATTGTCCGTATCACAGAAACCTTGGGCGGCAACACAACGATTGTTTGAGGAATCGCAATACTGCCACTTTCCACAATTAACATCGTTGTTGCAGAAGCCTGCCTTTGGAACGCAATCATGAATTTCCTCCTTCTTTGAGGATCCGCATGTTTGCCAGTTTTGACAATCTGCTTGGGAATTACACTTGTTGGGGAGCGTCACGCACGAATGTCTTTGCGTATCGCAGCTTTCCCAACCATCGCAATCCGAATCGGAATTGCAAAGGCCTGGTTTTGAAACACATTTATGATTCTGGGGGCTGCACAATTCAAATGCAAGATCGCATTCCTCGTTTGAGGTACAGAATCCTTCACCTGCAACACATTGACGATTTTCAACGTCACATACTTGCCACGAAGCACAGGCTGCATCATACTCGCACCTGTTTGGTTTGTAAGTACAAAGGTGTGTTTTTTGGTCGCAATCCATCAAGGTATTATTGCACTGTTCGGATTTCTCACAATAACCTGGCTTTAGTTGACAGGTGCTCGTTTCCTCGCTACAAAATTGAGTGGGCTTGCACTGTGAATCTGAAGTACATGTTTTTGGTGAGTCTGAACCTAGACATCCAAATATGACAAAAAGCCCGGCTATGAGGGCAATAATCAAAAGCCTGCGAGTATTCATAATGATCGTCTCAATGTTGATGCAAAAGTATTTTAAGGCATACGAATTGTGCGGAATCGAAAAAGAATAAGTTTCAGGAGTTACCCAAAACACAGAACTGACTGCTAGAAACCGAAAACGATAAACGGATCAGACTAAGCCTCCGACGACCGAATAATCCAACATTATTGTTGCTTGAGGCAACAATATGCATATTGTTCGTCGCAACGAACAATCATGGGGATTACGAGGGACTTGCCTCGTAAGGCAAGTAGGAGGCTGAACCGCAGCGAAGCCTCCGACGATCGAGCACACAACGTGTGCGAGAGAATTGTGCGAAGCACAATGAGGAGGCTGAAACGAAGTGGAAGCCTCCGACGAGAATTGAACTCGCTGCCTTTCCCTTACCAAGGGAACGCTCTACCGGTGAGCTACAGAGGCACAATACTATCTCTAAACACAAGATAATGATTGATGAGTGTGAATCATTAAAAAGCTTGCCAAGACTAAACATCATTCGTGTGGTTGTATGGAAACTCCAGAAATAATATTATCAGGAACTTTTAAGTCGCTTAATCTTAAGCACCATTTCATATTGACAAATGCAAAAGAAGAGGAAGTTGCAAGACTTTTGGCACGTCTTTCTGAGGAAATAGAGCCTTTTGCATACGAGTTTGCGGGGGTTAACTCAAAAAAAGTAAAGGCATTAGTGCCATCAGTTTCTTCGTTTACACAGGCGTGTGAACATTTGGCAACCGTAAAACAAAGTGAAGTAAAAAAAGCACTTAAAGAGGCATGCGCCAAAGACGAACTTCTTGCTGCTGCAGAAGTACTTTATATCAGCGAACTTTTCAAAAAAGCAGGATTTGAAGCAAAAGTAAAAGGAACGACTTCCCTTACGGACAAAAATGACTCGAATGATCCTGAACAGGTTGCGTTTGTAGGAAACGCGCTTGGCTGGTTTTCAATTAAAAAACTAAGCATCGATCCAAGCACCCAAGATTGGGAAGTTGCGGGCATCCTCTCAAGCATAAACCAAACAATGATTTCCAAGATGTATGATTTCCTCAAGTTGCCCGTGCAAACAGATGAAATAATGAAAGCAACGAAAGGAAAAAGAAAATCGTTTGGATCACTCGCTGAAGCGTTGAAAGGAATCGACACCAAAAACCCTCGCACCGTTATGATGATTGCAGAAACGATAGGCTATCCCCTCTATATACGTCCTGACATATTGACTTCGGCATACCCGGATATCAAACCCCCTCGCGTAAAGGGAAGACTTCCTAAGGCTTAGATGCCTTTATTAGCTCTCCGATCTCCTTGAAAAAAGAGTGAAGCGTGCGCACATCGATGCTTGTGAGGGGACTTTGGTTTATTATTTTTGAAAATACAAGACGATGGGTTATTTTTTGCTCTTTTCTTGGAAGTTCAAGAAGATTGATGTACCCTTCAATACGTGAAAGCAAAGCCTCTTTTTCAGGCCGTCCTGCTAAATTCTCAGTATGAAACTGCTTTTTGTTCCATTCATAAAGAATAACAGCAAGTGCATGACTGATGTTAAGACTTGGCTCATTTGAAGGGACAGGAATATGAATAAGAATGTCCGCTTTTGAAACCTCTTCATTGGTGAGCCCTGAATCCTCCCGTCCAAGAAGGATTGCGGAATTTTTTGTTTTGAGTTCAAACTCATGAAGGAGGATGGGCTGGCGTTCGGGGTTGTTCGGCCCGCTGGTGCGTGCAGAAGTTGCAATTACCTGATCGAACTGAATATAGGGAATTTCCTGAACAACTTGTGCTTCATCGAGATAACGCTTGCCGTGAGTTGCACGATCATAACTCTCCTTTGAAAGATGATTGCATTTAGGGCGTACAAGAATAAGCGAATCTGCCGAAAAATTATTCATAAGTCGTGCAATTGCACCGATATTTCCTGCGTTCTTTGGTTCCACAACGATTATTGAGACCATATGCAACCTTATAAACATTACAATTGATAATGCCAAGCAGTATGGCAGCTCCATTTATTTCAATAGTGATCCCTACCTTAAATGAGGAGAAGTACTTACCTCAAACGCTTCGTTCAATTAAAAACCAGAAAACGGCACACTCGTACGAAATTATCATTGCAGATAGCAAAAGCGAGGATAAGACGAGGGAAATTGCCCGCCAATTCGGATGCAGGATTGTTGATGCGCCTAAAGGAATAATCGCTGCGGGCAGGCAGGCAGGATGTAAAATCGCAAAAGGAAAAATAATCGTTTCTGCAAATGCAGATGTAAAATATGCTCCACAATGGTTGGAGGAACTTATCAAACCGCTCATACAGGGCAAAGCAGTTGCAACGCTTGGAAAACTTCTTACGTTGGACGGAAATACGGTTGAAAATGCCTGGTGCAGGTATTTCTTCAGAACCTGCACGCAATTTTCATTGATTGCAAAAATACCTCTTGCATATGCTGAGAATATGGCAATGACGCGCGAGGCATTTGAGGCCGTAGGCGGATTCAACGAAACGTTGGTTACGGGAGAGGATACGGACCTTGCAAAAAAACTGCAAAAATACGGCAAGATTTCTTTTTGTAAAAAAGCGATTGCACACGTTTCACTAAGAAGAGTCAGGAAATGGGGATACCTCAAATTCCTTTCATTTCATGCCAAAAATTATATCACAAGCCACCTTACGAATAAGATGGCGCATGAATATGAGCCTATACGATAAAAAGCGAATAAAAGAAAAAAATTATTTCTTTGCACGGATGTCCTTGCGCTTGGGTCTCATGTACTCCGAACCACAAGAACGACATTTTTCATTGCTTTTCTTGTTGCGTGCTTTACAACGCCTGCAAATTATAATATTGCTTATTTGAGCATCTGCTTCTGGAAACTTACCCATACGTACACCTAATGATTTAATTGAATAGATTTATTCTTTACGTTGTATTTATTTAAAAACCATATGGATATAAAGATATGTACGGCAAAAAAGTTTCGAGTTCTAAGTCTATTGTTTTGAAATTAACACGTCAAAACACGTGACGCAAAACACAAAACAAGCTTGCCTCAGTAGCTCAGCGGCAGAGCGCGGGTTTTGTAAACCTGAGGTCGGGAGTTCAAATCTCTCCTGAGGCTTTCGCATTCGCTCAATCCTCAGTTTGACCTACGGGTCAAATCCCTCACATTCTTCGAATGTTTCGGTCTCCTGAGGCTTATTTTGATCACCTAAACGTTTTCCTGATCCGCTTATCTCAACCTGTCCCAAGTATTCGACATATCGAACACAGGGCATCTTGTCCCGCAGGACAAGCTTGTTCCAGTTTTGAGTCTTGCTCAAGCAAAATCTGCATTTTTCCCTATACGTGCCAAACCCGATATGTTTAAACACTGAACTTTCCAAATAAATGCAGAGAGAGATTTTCAATGGCAGACCCACAAATGCAACAAAAAGGCCCTACACACGGAGGCGACGATGATAGTACGCCTCTGGACCCGAATCAACAAAAAAAGCCCAACCTTAAGAAATTTCATTTTAATCCAGATATGAATATCAGGGATGTTTTCTGGTCCATAATGGATTCATACGCCTCAAAAACGCCCCTTAAAAAATCAGTGATAGACGAGCTTGAGAATTCAAGACACTCGCTCGCACGCATTGCGATAAGCACGTTGCAAAAACCAGAAAGTTCATATTACGACATATCTCCGCATTTTATCGCCCAGTACACGCTCATGTTCTTCATGGATGCAGGCTGGGAGGATACGGGTGCCGAATTTATAGTAAAAAGTTTTGACATATCTCAAAAATCTCATCCGGCAGTGGTATTCGCGCTGACAGCATTACTTGGAATCGAGCAATATCAAACGATTTTAAGTGAATGGTTTATGCACATGATACGAAAAAGAGGATATACTGAAGGGGCATTGGCATACGTATCTGAATTACAATTGGAAAAATTATCCTCATATCTTAAAAAAGAACTTATCATCATTGCAAGAGGAGATATTGAAAAGAACCAGTATAATGCAATAACTGCACTCTCCATATTACTTAATGATTCCGAGGTACTAACCACAATTATTTCATTAATTAACCATTGGGATGAGGAAACAAGAAAACTGGTTGCCCAGATCCTTCAAGAAATAAAAGGAAATGCGACCCTCAAGGCATCGGCGAGCAACCGGCTTGCAATTGAAGATAATGATTACGTAAAACGCCTTCTATTAAAGATCGTGGCACAAAATAATGATGGGATGGTATAATGGAAGTCATAAGAATTCCCCAGGAAAGAATGAAAGCATTTTCAGAAAATAAAGGAAAAATGATGAAGGAAATCGAAAAAACGTGCAAAGTAACCCTCGTGCTGACCCCTGACGGAGATGTTGAAATCGAAGGTGACCACGCAGACGTATATTTTACAAAAGATGTCGTAAAAGCAATTGCGCGAGGATTTGAACCGAAAATCGCATTGCGCATATACAAGGATGATTTTCATTTATACATAATTGACTTACGGGATTTCGAAAGCACAACAAACGGGATTGCACGATTAAAGGGACGAATAATTGGCGAAGAAGGATCCATGAAAATGGAGATAGAAAACGCAACCTCATGTTACCTTAGTATTTATGGAAGAACCGTAAGCATCATAGCAAAACTGGATACGCTCGAATATGCCAAGGAAGCGATAGGTATGCTTATTGATGGCGCACAGCACTCATCAGTATTCAATTTCCTTGCAAAAGCAAGGCAAAATATCATGGTTGAAAAACTAAAAGGAGAACCGATTTAACCGGATATTCGTATTTGAACTGAAAAGAAGATAAGTACTGCGCACACGCATAAAAGCTCCATGAATATAAAGAGCAAAACGAGGTTTTTCTCAGAAACGCCGTTTGTCTTTGCCATGATAAACTGGGCGAACCCCCTTATTTTTCCTTCAACAGGATACAGCTTTCCTGCGCGATTTTCCCCCCACCATTTCGAAGAGGGAAACTGGTTTTTCGCTTTTATGAAAAAGTCAACAACATACGGAATAAGGAGTATCGCCCCTGCAGATTCCACATTTCCGATAATAACCGCAACCGCTAACGCGGCACCGATAGTTAAATTGCCAACGTCGCCAGGAAATACCTTTGCAGGATACCAATTAAAAAATAAAAATGCAAGATGCGCCCCCACCATCGAAACTGAAATGGCAAGCATCTCTGAAGACGAAGTAAGATATGCCAAAAACCCTACTGTCATAAAAATAATGATTGCAAGTGAAGATTCCATTCCGTTAAAGCCAGCAAACATATTCGTGAGGTTAGAGGCAACCGCAACGCCTATTGGAATGAGAATGACGAGATAAAGGATGCCAAAATCAACAATCCCAAAAAAAGGAATTGCAATAGCCGTACTGCCTGCAGCATTAACTGCGACAAGGGGAATTGCTGCAAGAATGGGAAGAAATGCCTTAAGGGCCTGAGGAATGCTCAACAAATCATCGATAACCCCTATCATTGCAACAAACATGATGGTAAGGAGAGCTGCAAGAATAAGTATAAGGTTAAGATTAAGGGTAATAAAGGGAACAATGAGGTTTTTTATTACGCTAAAAAGCGGGCCGCCCTGGTAGGTAGTTGCAAGAGTATTTATGAACACAAGCAAAAGAATGCTTGCCATAACGCCTGCAACGATTGAAATTCCCCCCATCTCAGCAACTTCATTTTTTTCGATCTTATTAACGTCTTTCCCAACCATCCCCATTCGCTTAAGGCGGGGAATTAGGTAATACGTAAAAATATACGTTATTGAAAAAGACACTAAAAAAAGAAGGATGATTTCAAACATCATTTCACCAAAATAGATAATCCATATTCATCTTCACTTAAACGAGGTTGTTTAAAAAGATATTTTTGGAAAGAGGGATCGACATTTTCAGTAATTGCGATAATTGAATTCGGATCATTCAGGGGCAATTTCGAGGTCAAAGACTTAATTTTTGTAAGCGGAACAGGCCGGCCTATTCCCGACCCGTCTTTTGGATAAACTCGGCCGTCATTTGAAATAGTTCCATCGTTTGAAATGGGAAAGGTCAAAAGAAGCGGGCCGTTTTGATAAACGAGCTGAGCACTACCTGAGTCTTGAACACTTTGGTAAAATCTAAAAATGGCTTGAGGGTAGGATTTTTCAAGGTCCTTAAAAGAGACCATGAAAACGTCTGCATTACGAATCGAATCGTCTTGCAAGGAAGATGCCTTAATGGGTTGTCTTGAAGCATGGAATTCAAACGCTTCGAATGATGAGAGCATGGCAACGTTTCCAACTTTTGAGGATTCAACCATCTGCGCAACAGTGGAAGAATGCACGATTTCCAAAGAAGGCGTAACAAAAAGAATGGATGCGGAAAGAACGAATAAAAAATGGAACCCCATCCTTGAAACAACCTGGGAGTCTTGTGCAGCAAGCTGAACAAAAAAATAAAGAACAACTGCGCCGCCAGCCGCGTATACTCCTGCAAAAATACCCTCACTTGCATACAGGATAGAAAATATAATTCCAAAAATACCTAGTGGGAAAAGTATAGAACGTTTTGGATCCTCAAACAAGTTCCGAACGCCATCAAATGAGGATACGATCAGAAGGCCAAGGGCATGGGGGATCCCTATGATTGCCCCTACAAACCCCAGAAGAGGAACTGCCATTTCAAACGAGTTTTTCTTTGACCCTGTTGCCAATGCCATAAGTGAAAGGCCTACAAGAATGCCCGTATTCTGAAGCAAAGGAAACGTAACAAAACCAGTGAGAAGAAAGGAGGCCAATGAAAGGACACAAACGGCAAGTCCGACTATACGATGCTGGGTTTTAGTTGCAACAAGCACACCTATTCCCATAATAAATGCACATGCCAGTTCAAGCGGATACGCAAGGGTACTTATTCCAAAAAGCACAAAGGGTGCAAAAAGAACTGCTGAAGAGCCGAGCAACCCTACAGAACTATTCTCCTTTGAGAGTAAAACCAAACCAAATACAAGTGCAAGCAAAAGAACTGCCAAAAAGATACGAACCCCTTCAATTCCCAATGAGCCTAAAAAGGAATAAGTTACGAGTTCAGAATAACCACTTTCAGTAACCCCGTTTGCAAAAATAGCAATAAGGCCAAAAAGCAAAAGAAAAATTGAAATTACAGCAATGACAATAGGTTGTTTCATAATAATCATCTTTTTTTACCAAGAATTTCACGTGCGCGAGAAAGGGAAAAGTCCTTAGTGGCTTCCAATTCACGTGTGACCATTTCAATGTCAGATTCGGTTTTTGCACCTGCAAGAACGGCAATATTTCGAGCGTGCAATTTCATGTGCCCATCCTGTATGCCTACGGTTGAAAGCGCATAAAGGGCCGCAAAATTATTTGCAAGACCGACACAAGCAGCAGCCTGGGCCAGAGTTTTCCATGATTGTGCGCCAAGAATCTTAAGTGCAATATTTGCAATAGGATTTGCTTGAATGGTCCCGCCATAAATTCCACACACAAGCGGCATTTCAAGACTACCTACCAAATCACCCGATTTATTTTTTTCATAATGAGTGAGTGAATGGTAGCCTCCTTGTGCAGCATAACTGTGTGCGCCGGCCTCAATTGCACGGAAATCCTGGCCGCAGGCAAGAGCGACCGCATCAACTCCGTTCATAATACCCTTATTGTGGGTAACACAACGAAAAACATCGTTTCGCGCAAGTTCATACCCGTCAAGTATGGCCTCAACCGCTTCTTCGCCGATCAACTCTTTTTTCCAAACGGCCGTGGCATATGCTTTCCGTTTTACGGCAAGGTTACTTAATATACGTAAACGAATAGTGCCTCCAATGACAGATTGAATGCGTGGAGCTAAAGCCTCAAGGACTGTGTTTATGGTGTTTGCGCCCATAATGTCAACAACGTTAACATCAAGATAAATTACGAGCATATTGCCTCGAGGAGTCTGCCAAGTTTTCCAATAAAGATCTTTGACCCCTCCACCGTATTTCTTAACGCCAGTTGCAAGTGAATCGGCAAACGCAAGAAATTCTTTTTGATGGTGTTTAAGCTGCGATTCTGCTTTTTTCAAATCATCAACACGCATAATTTGAATTTGCCCAATCATGATCGAATCATCGGTTTTTGCACTGAACCCTTGAGGCAAGCATAATTTTGCTGCCTTGCATGCGGCTGCGACTACCGAGGGCTCTTCTGTCGCCATAGGAATTACTGTATCGACCGAATTAATGCGAAAATTTATTCCAAGCGCAAAAGGCACGTGCGCCGCGCCGACAACATTTTCGATAGTATGGCTCGCCAAATCTAGTGAAAGCGAACCCGTGTCAGTAAGAACTTCGGCTTCTTTTTGCGTAAGATTGCTCCGCTTTGAAACCCACTCAAGTCTTTCTTGAGGCGTCTTCTTGTAAAATCCTGAAGGAACAGTATCCAAAGACATCATAAAACCTGTTTAAGTTAATAGATTTCATTTCTTCACTGCAATTATAAATAGTTTTCCCTAGTAGTACTATGTATGGTTTTGAGCTACTCGTCACTTCGGGAGATACAAAAAAAAGAGCTCGAAAGCTCATCGATTACGACTCTCGAAGAAAGCTTCTACACCCAGGTGCATGAGCTTCTTGAAAAAAAGAAGGATGAGGCACTTAGAAACCAGAATATCCTTTCGATAAAGGAATTTGAAAATATCAAAAGGATTGCACTCATAATTCAGACAAAAAGAGAAGAAAAGATAGCTCTTATGGCCGTAAGGGGCGTCCAGGAGACTGCGGGGCTTGCGTCGCAGGAAAAAGAGATGCTTAAAAACCTATTTGCCATAATACAAAGTAATAGAGACTATATCTACAAAATATGGGATCAGTCTGCAGCAGGTGCCCGCGATACGAAGATTCGCATTATACGCGATATCGAGCAGTATAAGGGACTTGACAGCAAAACCTACGGACCGTTTAAGACGGGCGAGGAACATGAACTTCCCAGGCAAGAAGTAGATTGGCTCATAAAGTCTCGAATTGCAGAAATAATCATCTAAATGGTGACGCTATGAAGTTTCCAAAAGAAATAAGTACATACTGTCCGTCGTGCAAAAAACACACGGGGCACAAGGCAAAAGCCGCAAGTAAAGGACGCGCAAGAACAATGGCAGCCGGCAACCGGGCACACGAGAGAAGCCTCCATGGACACGGTGGCAAGCGTGCTGGTGAAAAAACAGTTAAGAAGCAAGGAAAAAGGCAAAAAGTAATGCTTGAATGCACGACCTGCAAGAAAAAGCACGAACGCGTATTACAAGGCGGAAGGACTAAGAAAAAAGTCGAATTTAAGGCATAATAAAGGTGCATAGATATGGATTCAAAATATTACATAGTTCAAGCAAAAGACGGCAGTGAAGCATTAGTTTTCAGCCACACGACTACCAAAGTAACTACCCCTTCAGGCGAAGTTGTTGCCGAACCAACGGGAGGCAGGGCAGTAATCCGCGGAAAAATAGTCAAAGAGCTGTAAATGATGCTTCCTCAAGAAAATGAACTTCTCCTTGCAAAAGTAAAAAAAATACTCCCCTATGGGGCTTTTTGTGAGCTTACGGAGTATAAAATAGAAGGGTTCATGCATGTTTCAGAAGTTGCGCCGCGTTGGATAAAAAATATCCACGAATTTTTATCAGAGGGCCAACAACTAGTTGTCAAAGTACACCACGTCGACAAGGAAAAAAACCAGGTTGACGTATCGCTTAAACGAGTAACTGAAACAGAACGCCAGACAAAAATAGAAACAGTGCGACTTTCAAAAAAGGCACACAAACTTCTTGAAATTGCCATAAAGGAATCAAAATCAAAAGAAACAATTGACAACGTACGTGCGGCGCTTGAAAAAGTCTTCCATGATGCATATGAAGGATTTGAACTCGCATCCGAACAAGGAATCGAAGCTCTTGTGCAAGTTGAATTGCCTAAAGCGATTAAAGAAGCGATCGTAATCGTTGCTCAAAAAAATATTAAAAAGTCTGAAGTCGAGCTCTCGGGAGTAATCACGCTTGCATGCTACCAGTCCGAAGGGCTCCAGACCCTGCAAAAGATCCTTGGTATGGCTGAAGGAATTGCGTCAGTACATTACCTTGGCGCACCTCATTATAGAATACGAATAACTGCGCCAGGGTATAAGGAAGCCGACAAGGCATTGGGCAAACTTCTTGACAAAATGAAGGCGGTTGCACAAAAAAGTTCATGTGATTTTGAATTTGCAAAAGAGGAAAATAAGGTATAAGTATGAAAAAAATGCGCACATGCGTAGAATGCAAAGCATATACCTTACAGGAAACACATTGCAAAAAGAATACGATTTCTGCCCATCCTGCCCCTTTTAACCCAAATGATCCTTACGCTCAATTAAGAAGAAAAAATAAAGGGATAGAATAATTATTCGCTTTCATAGATTTTTTGTTCCACAACTCCAATACAAAAATCTTTTTCGGCCTGGCTGGTGATGGCGTTGCACACCGTTGAATCATTAGCATTTTTACCTGCTTCAAGGTAACACCTATTTCTCCAGGTATCTGAACGTACACCGGAACATTTTTCAGGAGTTAACAAGTCTGTACGGATATTGATGTTTGCAACATAACACTGGTTTTTGGCAGATACGTCATCAAGATATTCGCAAATGCGCGGATCATTAATGGCCTTGGCAAGTTTAAGGTAACAATTTGTCTTTGAAACCGTTACGTATTCCTCAATAGCTTCGCAGCCGGCAACTTCTCCAGTTTCAATTGCATAATCTGTAAGGCAGGACCAACGGAAATTATTCACGATGTCAACTTTCTCACAGTATGCAGGGTCTTTCTCCTTCACGGCAAAATGAGAATAACAATCCTCAGCAGGAATGCTTGCTTTTTGGGTGATCATACCGCAGTAAAAAGAATCATCTTTTTGAATTGCCCATTCGGAATAACAGTAATTGACACTTGATGGGCTCAAAGCATCCTTGCATTTATCACTTTTGGTAGCAAGCGCATTACAAACAAGAACTTGCGTAGGATCACTTAAAACAGAACAGCCATCAACGCGATTTGAAGATTTTGCATAATCATAAATGCATTGAACGTTCTGAGCACAGTAGTTATAGTCATTTTTACTAAGGGCATAACATAAAGCCCGATCATCGCCTTTCTTGAAATAACATGAATCAATAAAAGAAATACACGTATCCTTGGAGTCCCCAGCTAAATTATTACAAAGCGCAAGATCGTTTTTTTCCAACGCATAATGAATAATGCATTCTTTGAGGATGGTTTGATCAGAGATTTGAACGCATGATTCGAGATCCTTTTGGGAAAAGAACTCAAAACAATCGGATTTATTTTGAACAAGGTCATTGCACTGGGAGACGTTTCCTTCGTTAGTTATTTTTGTAAAAAGACATTCGTCATCACACGTATTTTGAGTAGTGTTTTGATTGTCTACTGTCGAATTTGGAAGGGTCGGAATCGAATTTTGGCTACTTGGAAGGTAAATAAAAATGAAAAATGCGGCAACAACTACTAGAACAAAAATAAACACGCCCATACCGCCGATTGCAACCAGATTTTTCTGTGCATCTTTGGAACTTGCTGGAATGCGGCCCGTCTCATTTGATTTTTTACTTAGGACTCCCATAAACTAGAATTACGATGAATGTTTAAAAATCATGCATAATCCGTACGCATGGGAAGAGATTGTGTCAAAAAGGATACGGTTGCAGAAAAACAGGTACCTCGAAATTCGTTTTGTATTTAAACACAATGGGTGTTACCATATAGCCTTTTGGCTTAAAGAGGAGTGTGGGAGGTGTGGTGGAGCTTTCGGGCATACCACCTACCTTCTTTATGGTTCGTTTATCGTTTTGAGTTTCGCTGATCACGTATCGTTTCCGGTTTTGATTTCACGATTTTTATTTTTGGTATTTTACACAGGATTTAATAATAGTGCGTCAGAAATAGGTTTATGGAAAACCAGGACAATCCACGAAAAATGAATCCTCTTATCACTACTACGTTTGGCCCTTCTGACGCAAAAGGTGCAATTCAAAGGCCGCACCTTGAAAATTCTACGCCCATGAGTCAATTTATCAATCAAAAGACCATGGAGTTCGTACATTCGCGCGAACCTGCAGATCCAACCGAATTCGTTAAGTCTCTTGAACAACATGCGTTTGGCAAAAGCCCCAAGAAAGAGAGTATGAAATGAAACTTGGAGTTCGGACGCATTTTGATGCGTCCCACAGCGATAGAGTAGGTGGAAAAGACTACTCCTTGCACGGACATACCTATTCGCTTGAAGTGGTGCTTGAGAAAAATACTGCATTTATCATGGATTTTAACAAACTTCATGCATTAGTAAAGGAGATTATTTCTCCTTGGCATGAAAAGCACCTGAATGATTTTTTTGATAACCCGACCTGTGAAACGCTTGCGCAAACAATTGCAAAAGAAGTAAAGAAAAAAGCGAAGGGCTGCACGGTTCATGTGAAGCTTGAGCAGGGAAAGAACCAGTGGGTGGAAGTAACTGCGTGAGAATATGAAAAGCACGCTCAAGAACTATCAACGT
>CAYSWK010000008.1:0-33224 GCA_964434735.1 Microcaldota archaeon
AACTAGTTTACTTTTTGCAACAGCTGGCTTTGCATCAGCAGGTCTATCCTCTTCCTTCTTCAAATTACCAAAAGGATTTCTGCATGCATCTGCTTGAACAATTCCAGTAACAGTATTACCTGGATGAACTAAACGTTTTGCCATGTTAATCAACCTCGTAAAATGCTTGTTTTCCGCTAAATGCTGCCTGCGCCTTAGCAACAAGATTCTTCATGAATGGATGATCAAAATCAGCAAGGCTCATTCCCAAAAGACCTTGAACAGTCAATTGCTTCTTTCCATCAGGAGTTGAATATTCAACTGGGACGCCACCACTTTCACCAAGCGCTTGCACTGCACTAATGAAGTTAGTCATGCCTTTGATGTCTTTTTGGTAACGATCATACACTTCACCAACAAGAACTTTTGCCAAGTGCAATTCCCTATAGTCTCTACGTGTGTCAGCACCGTGCGCATTCACAAACTTCTCGTTGAAATGTGCCTTGTGCGCAAGTACGTGCGGAAGGACAAAACGCATATGATCAATTGTTGCATCTTCACCTAAAAGCCAGGCAAGTCCTTTTCCATATTGCATTGCGGCCATAATCGAACGAGGACTAAAGGATGTACCTACACAAACCCCTGCAAATTTTTGGTCATGCTGCTCTGGACTAATGCCATCGCCAGCACGTTTTCGACCGAACTGTTCAGAATAGTTGATTTCGGCAGTAAGCATCATCAAAAGATAATTGAACTCATTTTGTACATTAACGGCATCTATTTCTCCCCTAATTTGTTCTAAATCACCTTGAGTTAACCCTCCCCTTTGCAAACCCTTAAGTGCTGCCTTGAAAGCTGCCGTGTCTTTTTCAAGCTCCTTAAGTGCTGCCAGTACGCCTTGGGGGTTATAAAGGTCCGAATGCCTTGCTTTAACCAATGTCTCATAATCGAGAACATCCATAGCGTTGTCAAACCCGTGTTCAGTTACTACATCGATACGATCTGAAAACGCAGGAAGCATGCCGTTCAGTGCAACATCATGACGCTCATTCATAGTCATGAACGTTGCCTTTTTGCCTTCGTCGCAGTGGCGATTCATATATGTCCAAACGCCAGTATCAACACCTTGCAACAATGTTTCCTGAACTTCTATGGGTAAACGGTTGACTTCATCAATAAGCATAAGAGGAAGCAAAAATGATCCTTGCCAGATAACAACTTCTTTACCGGCATTTAATTTACCTAGATCAAACCTGCCGACAATTTTTTCATCGTACTGCCCTGGATGCCCACGAATTTCTAATTTATCAATAAGGTCATACGGAGTGCCTGAGAAAACAGAACCTAATATCTTACTTCCAGTAGTCTTACCCCAACCAGGCTCACCGACACATAGGTGGTTTCTTCCAAGTAAATAGGAAAGTGCCATCAAAACCCGGTTCGTATGGAACAGCTTGCCGTTTATCCCTTCACCGAGGGGTTCCAAATGTAAATCACCGACTTTTCTTAAGAGAGGGAATACCTTCTGACGCATAAGCATATGAAATCACTTAAATATATTTAGCAACACACCTTTAAATACCCTTCTTTTCCCACTAAAAATAACATTTTAACGAATTATAAGGCAGAAGCTATTTTATGTCGCACAAAAACCAAAAAACGAAGGGTATCCAGGCAGCTTCTTTTAATTTCCTATTTTTTCTTCTTCAACTGGCTTTGAAGCATATCAAGCAAGGTCGGTTCCCTGAACTTCTCAGTTGCCATGCCTGCAGAAGAGCCGACTTCCTTTGTTTTTACGACCAAATGGATGCCGAGTTCCTTCTCCAGTTTGCGCGCAACCTTAAAATCCGGCTTGAATTTTTCCTTTTCGATGTGATCCAATCCGCCTTCGGTTTCGTTGATCTTGTGCCCCAACTCCTTGAGTGAAAGGCCTTTGCGTTCACGCGCATTCTTAATGGCCTTGCCCCAGCCTTCGATGACTTCCTCAATTTCCTGAGGGATTTGAGTAGAAACGACAGTCTGCTTACCGACGTCATCAGTACGTATCCTGCTTACGGGCCTGCCGTGGAATGAGCATGACCTGCATACGTTAAGTTTTGCACCTTCAATAAGATTTACTGCAATCGCTTCGTGACGTCCGCATACTTCGCACATTTCCATAAGGCTCGACCTGTTGTAAGAATAATAGTACTATAGTAGGGAGTGCATTTCTTATACATTATTGTTAAGGCTTACCTAAACAACCAAGGTACAAAATTCATGATAAAGGCAACAAGCGTAAGATACATGATGGCGCTTAAAACCCGTTTGTGCTTCAAATTGATTTCAAGCATCCGGTACCCATCAAAGAACGGCAGTGGAAGAAGATTGATCGAACCGATGATAAAGTTAAGCACAAAGGCAAGCCCAAGCAAGGTATAGATAAAACCCAGGAAAGGAACGGTGAATTTTGTTGCAACTGTGTTCTTTCCAATAGAAGTGATTGAAACTCCAATACGGCCATTAGAATCTGTTTTCAATTCCCGGTTTCCGGTATCGGTCGCTATAGTTATTGTTTGGTTCGCACCAATTGACTTCTTGGCATCTGCAAGTTCTGCAATGGTCAGGGTTTGAATCCCATTGACTGAGTAAATAACCGTTCCTGCTTCAAGTGAACTTCCTTGTGCGGGAAGCACCAAAAGTCCCGTATCACGAAAATCCTGTGTGGTGCTAAACATCACAAACCAACATGCAAACAAGACAATACACGTAAGAAAATTGGCCGCCGTACCTGCAATAATGACCCTACTTTGGGGAATTGCTGGTGCTTTTTTAAGTTCAACCTCATCCGGTTCAACAAAGGCACCGATAGGAATAACCCCAAACAACACAAGTCCTGAAGACTTCACTGGAATTTTCCCAATACGGGCTAAGATGGCGTGCGCACTCTCATGAACTACTAAAATAATAGCAAGTGCTGCAATTCCTTCAAACAACGGAAGGTTGATTCCTGGAAGAAGGAACGTTCCACCAGGCTGGGTATTTTGTATGGCTTTTGTTCCGTAGATAAAAGTGCTTATCAATGCAGAAATAACCATGGCGCCATAGATCCACATTCCCAAAAGAAGGATAAGGAATAATCCGCCGCACAAAAGCAATGCCAAATAGATATAGAAAAGATAGGGGATGGTGATTCCCTCGCTTTGCCCTTGAGGCGCAGCCTGTGAGTCAAACCCAAGCACCGATTGAAGGACAGGCGCAACAAACGGCGCAATCACGTACATAATAATTCCAAGTGCAGCAAACCCGCCAATTACTGTAGAAAGCCGTACGTGCTTACGCATAAGGAAAAAACTCAACAGCCCATAGGCAAGCACCACGTTACAGTCTGCCAAATACGTTGCAACCCTTGAAAATCTCTTTGCTAAGGATTCTATGATTTCAAGGCCCTTTTGGCTTCGTAAAAGCATCAATCCCCATTCGCCGTTTATGTTGAGGCGCTTTGAAATGAAAATGCCGACAATGACCATTTCGCCTATTCCAAGGATTGCCTTGAGGAAACCCGGGATAGGTGCGTTAATGATGCCGTACAAGACGGCGTAGGCAATAAGAGTAATAATACCAAGAACGATCATACGCGTATTTCACACCGGCTCTTTTTATTGGTTTTGAATTTGGAAGGAAATTGCCAGAACCAAAAAGAAAGAGAAGAGTGAGAACAAACTAAAGTGTCTTGTCTGCAGTTGCTTGGACAGATGTACCTGCTTCGTTGGCAGTTGCACTCTTTAACGAGCTGAAACGCCTTTCCTGTTGCCCGACAAGGGTTTGGACTACCTCTGCGCTTTCCTTAAGGGCAGTAGTAAGTTTAAGCAACTTGTCTTGAAGACGGGGAATTTCTGCATTCAAGTGCTTTTTGAGGTTCTTTTCATCAAGTTTTGCGCGTTTATATTTCTTTTTTCTTGAAAGAACGCCCGAAACAAGTGAGATGGCTGCTGCACCTGCAAAGAAAATGGCAGGCACCGGGAATAACGGGGTTGCAAGCAACGTAAAGGCACCAACAACACCAAATGCCGTTCCTCCGATAAGGGATTTTTTAAGAGTACGGTTGAAACGTTCGGACTCTTGTGCATCAAAACGCTCCTGTTTTTCATCCTCCTCTGCTTCCAGGGAACTTAAAAGATGCGTAACGCAGCGTGTGGCTTCCTCTTTTTGTGCTGAAAGTTCTGATTGAGCCCTAAAAAATTCTTGTTCCCGTACCAAAAGGCCTTGATACTCTGAATGGGCTTTAAGCTTTGCCACAATGCCCGCTTCATAGATTTTTTCAGCATAATCTTGTGCTTGAAGCCGTGACAAAGCCGCTCTTAGCTTGGCACCCAATGGCTCAAGCATATCTCGAGTAAAATACTTTCGTATGCCAAGAGAATTCACAATACCGCCAGGACAATCATACCATGAACTTACTAATTTTATGGCTGTCGAAATACGGGCAAGATCGTAGGTTTCAATAATAACATCTACATTAAGTGCCCAAACCAAATCCTGAATTTTAGAAGTGCTAAGAGTATAGCTGTGATGAGTCATACCTGTTAACCGCAAGGCTTCCTGCCGTGATTTTTTTTCATCAGATTCGATTTTTGATCTTTCAAATATGACTTTGTCCCTTTTGCGTTCTGCTTCTTCAATAGACGACTGCAATCGTGCAAGCGTATCTAAAGCCTCAAGTGCTTTTCGTGCATCTGCAAGCTTTCCTGAAACGTCCTTAACTTCGGCACCTAAGGTCTCAACGGCCGAATTCATTGCAATCAAAGCAGGGTCTTTTTCTAAAGCAAGGCCAAGTGCATTTGAACGAACGATCGCTAACGAGGTGTCCTGTCCGCTTTGAACAGGCGGCCTACGAACTGCTTGAATAAAACGAGCGGATTTTCTAAGAGTAGAATGAGTCATAAGATATCTAAGCTGACAACAGTTTATAAAGTTATTTTTTATGGATTTATGTGCTAAAAATACCCGCTCAACAAGACATTATCCTGCACTTTGCGAATAGAGATATTCTTGAGAGTAAGTGCATCCTTCATCTTCTCAACTCCTTTGCCCTCAAAGGCGCTTTTGCCGGCGCCTAGAATAGTACCTGCAATAAAGAAATTGCCCTTATTGATAAGCCCTTCATCCAAAAGTGCGCTTGCAATCTCGCTTCCGCCCTCAACCATGACGGAGGTAATATCCTGTGCACCCAAAAGCTCAAACAACTGCTTCAAATCAACGCGTTCATCGCCGCATTCAAGGACTTCAACGCCAAGCGATTCAAGCTGCTTTTTCTTTGATTCCTCAAAATGGGAGCTGCAAGCAACAATCCGACGTGCCCCGGGCAAAAGCGCGCGTGCATGAAGCGGGATACGTAAATGTGAATCAACGATAATACGGATAGGCTGGTGACCTCCTGCTTTCCTGCACGTAAGCTTTGCATCGTCAACTATAGCTGTATTAACGCCGACCATAACTGCGTCATACTCGCTTCTCCAGGAATGAACAAGCGCATGCGCCTGCCGATTGGAAATGTATTTTGAATCCCCTGTTTTAGTTGCGATACGTCCATCCAACGTCATTGCCAATTTAAGCATGACAAAAGGCTTTTTGGCCCGTATCCAATGAAAAAATGCCTCGTTGATTTCAATGCATTCTGGATCATTTACAACACGAACACCAATTCCCTTTGACTGAAGCTGCTCAACACCTTCCACTTTGGGATTCTGGTCAAGGCACCCGATCACCACATGCCGGATACCTGATGCAATGATTGCTGAAGTGCACGGGGGGGTTCGTTTATCATGATGTGAACAGGGCTCAAGCGTAACGTAAAGAGTCGCACCTTCAAGGAGTTTTTTATTGGAAACCGAATCAAGGGCAACAATTTCGGCATGGTTTTCACCGGCCGCATGGTGATATCCTTCGCCAATAATTTTTCCATCCTTAACAATAACTGCACCGACACGAGGATTAGGAGAAGGATGTGATTTTTTTGCCAAAGTAATGGCACGTGAAAGGAACGTTATATCTGTATCCATCAGTCCACCCAATGATTCATCTTATCCTTTTTGGTTGCAAGGTATTTTGAGTTGTACTTCGTTTTTAGAACATGAAGCGGAATGCGCTTAACAATACGTATGCCGTGGCGCTCCAAATCCGCAACCTTTTCAGGGTTATTAGTAAGCAAATTTACTGAGGAGATTTTAAAATGTGAAAGAATCTCTGCGGCATCTTTGTAATCTCTTAAATCATCACCAAACCCAAGCGCCTCATTTGCCTCAAGCGTATCCAGTCCCCTATCCTGCAAAGCGTACGCCTTGATCTTGTTTGCAAGTCCTATGCCTCTCCCTTCCTGGTCAAGATAAATAATCATCCCGCCGTTTTTTGCACAGTATGTCATTGATTTCTCAAGCTGGCCGCGACAATCGCAACGCAAAGAGCAGAGTGCGTCGCCAGTCTGGCATTTGGAATGGACACGCACATTCATGGAT
The DNA here is from genome assembly GCA_964434735.1 of Microcaldota archaeon. GTDB lineage: Archaea > Micrarchaeota > Micrarchaeia > Anstonellales > Bilamarchaeaceae > CAYSWK01. Next base: position 6,474 of record CAYSWK010000008.1, read on the forward strand.
GAAGCAACCTCCCCTTTTACAAGTGCCAGGTGCTCGGCACCTTCGGTGCCCAAAAACGAGTACACTTCAAATTCCCCAAAAAGAGTTGGAAGCTTGGCGTTTGCAACGAATCGTACCATAATTATCCTTTAAGCCGTTCAATAGTAGTAAGCACTGCATCACACGCACGAATCGCGTACTCTTCTGCACGGCTGCTTGCATGCTCGTAGGTAGCGCCGGGCCCAATGACTCCAAATGATATAGGTTTTTTTGATGCAAGCGAAAGAGCAGTAAGGCCGTTCGCGCACGCATGCGCGATCACTTCATCATGAAGCGTGTCGCCTTTTACAATGGCACCAAGCGCGATTGCACCATCCCACTGTTTTGAAGTTAATTCCTTTTTGATAAGAAGGGGCAAGTCATACGTGCCAGGTGCATGCACAACTTTCACGTTGCAACGCTTGTTCTCAAGATAACGCATGGCGTGGCGCTCCATGATTTCGGTAATTTCACGGTTGAATTCCGCAACTGCAATCACGATTGAGTGGCGAGATACAAACGGACGCAATTCCCCTTCATTCTCAGCGCCTTGCCGTATCCCTTGACCGGCATGCAATTCAAGGGAATTGCCCTGGCACAACGCAACGGCGTTGTGAGTATGCTTTCGAACGCGGTTTTGAAAAAGACCATAAAGCTCCTTGGGACTCCATGCCTCGTTTTCATGGACAAAAACTTCAATGATATGCTTGTTTGTTGCCAATTTTGCCGTTTGAATTGCTAATGAGGCCTCATGCGCACATTGCTCATCGATAGGCATTCCTCCGACCATCCCAAGCGCGAGAACAATATCGCACTTTTCAAGCTCCAAAAGACGCTTACATTCAACAGCCAAATCCTTAATCCCAGGAACAGTGCGACGAAGATAGGTAACTTCCGGATAACGCTTAAGTTCGTCAAGTGCAATGCTTCCCATGTTGACCCGCGCAAAGGTAGTGTCAACAACACCTACTTTAACGCTCTTTTTGGCATGTGATGAAATATCAAGTGAACTTTTGATCTTCCCTTTAGATTTTGTTTTTCGTACCATAGATTTCACTTCCTTCTATACATATAATATTGTTTGCCTTTGCAAAGTCCTGCGCCTGTTTTTTCGTCAATGCTCGTCCTTCCCCAAGCATCTCACATAAAACGACGCATTGGGTAATCCCTGCCTGTTTTGCAAGCTCAACGGCCAGTTCCGTATGGCCTTTTCGGTTTTCTATTCCCCGTGAAACACAAACAGGCAAATGTCCCGGTGTCCTGAAGTTTTTTTCAAACAACTCGCGCCTATTCTGAACATGGAATAATTTTTCAAACTCAACCACTGCCAAAGAACGATCGTTGTCTGTTACGCCCGTATGCGCATTCACATGATTAAGTGGAAGGGAATAGGGTGGAGGATCAGCATAATTTGTTTTTACGTACGCATTCTTGACGCCGTGGACACGGAATATATCTGCAAGGTAAGGTATGGAAAGCTCATGTGCAATTTCACCCGAAATGGCAAGTACGATGCTTCCGCCTGCGTTTTTTCGTAAGTAATAATTTTTCTTGGAATCGTATGTTGCCGCATGAAAAATAATATCCGCTTCACCTTCACGAGTTTCCGAATCGTAAAGAACAACCGGCTCGCCGCGTGCAAGGGCAGCACCTGCTTTTTGGATCATAGTATACTAATGAATAAATTACTATAAAAAGAGTAACTACAAAAAAATGAGTAATTACCTTTTGCCTATAAATAGTATGTTCTGATGCAGTTTTGAGGAGTGTTCCTCAGTAAAAATAACCCTGCAGTTTCCAAACACCTTCTTGAAGGAAAGCTTGATTAATTCAAACTCCTTTCGCTTTGTGGGATGGCCGATGTAATTAAAACAGGCAATTCCTCCCTTTTCAAGCGAATCGTAGTAAAGACGGATCAGCTTTTCGGTCTTGAACTTTCTTGGAACTTCTTCTGCCTTGGTAAAAAGATCGACCAAAAGAAGATCGCAAGGAATTTTCAACTGCTTAAGGAACGCCTCTGCTTCAAAATCAACAAGTGTAAGGCGCTTGGACGGTTTAAGGAAAAAATATTCCTGTGCAAGGGAAAAAAACAAAGGCTCAAAATCAACTGAAGTGACTTTCAACTGTTTTGGGTCCATCAATGCAAACAAAGGAAGCACGCCGGCACCGTGGCCAAGAATAACAACCGAGCCCTTCCTTGGAACCTTCTTGAAGAACTTTGCCATCTCTTTAAGATGGGGAAACCCCGGCTCAAGCGGGTCAAGGCTCAGGCAACTTGCAAGCTGCGGGCCGATGAATAAGAAACGTAGATGCGGCTTAAATAATTCAAACACATGAAGCATCCCTTGTTTTGATTTGATTGAGCATAACCTATCTGCCTTGGAAAGATTCTTTTGGATGATTGTGCCGTTGTTCATGGATTGTTCCTCAAAGTAATGATGATATTCTGATGCAAATGGTTGCCACCCTCAAGAAAATGAAAATCCGGTTTTGGAAATACCTCCTGGCAAATCCCTTGAAGCTTCATGAAATCTGCGGGCTTGTCGTCATGACCAATGTAATTCATGCATACGATTCCTGCGGGTACGAGATGTTTTTGAAGAAGAGAAAACCATTTTTTGGTCTTGAAATTTGAAGGGACGTCTTCAGCATTCACGAATATGTCAACAAGGATAAGGTCGAATTTGTCCTTATTTTTTTCAACAAACTCATGGGCATCCTGCGTAATTAACGTTAGATTTTTTGACTTTGGCACCTGGAAATACTCAAGGGAAATGGGAAACAATTCGCTGATAATATCTACAGAAGTGACTATGCAACCTCGCTCAAGGGCTGCTTTTGCAAGCATTCCGGCACCATGGCCTAAAATAAGTACCTGCGATCCTGAATTCGTGTGCATAAGCACCTCCTCCATCTTCTTAAGGTAGCCAAGGCCTGAATGACCTGTTTTTTTATTTATACAACTTGAAAACTGGGCATCAAGAAAGAGGCAGCGAAGCGGCGCATCCTTGAAATCATATACGCGCAACGTGCCAAATTTTGTCTCTTTTGAGTGGACAAGAAGGGCTTCCCTAAAATGGGAAAAAATATATTGCTCGTATTCCAACTCGGCCATACGAATAAATGCCCGGGATTGTTTATAGATGTTTTTGGTAAAAATAAAAAGATTAGGAAGTACTGATTGCGGCGTCAATCGCACGTCGATCAAATCCCACGATAATTTTACCGTTAACATCAAGCACAGGAACACCTGTTTGGCCCGACTTTGCGATCATTTCCGCTGCCTTTGTACGGTCCATAGAAACGTTATGCTCCGTAAAGGGGACATTCCGTGACTCAAGGTACTCCTTTGCCAATACGCAATACGGGCATGTTGACGTTGAATACAACTGTATTTTTGTCATAGCTTCACCTTTAAATTTAGTTGTGCAAAGATAATGCATAACCTGCATAAAAAGCAAACGAAAGTGTGCAAAAAAGGCAGGAAAATGCACAGGTGAAAAATATGACACTGAATTTAACATGTGTCGACCTCTCGGTCGAAGACGTAATAGGGTGCGCGTATGGGTTAAGTCCTTCCCAGTCAAGGCTTTTTTTAGCGCTTTTAAGAATGCACGATTTTGCAAGCGTTGAAGCTATCTCAAAACAGGTAGGAAAAGAACGATCAGTTGTGCAAAAAACCATGACAAAGCTTCTTGCAAAAGGCCTTGTACATAAGGAACAGCACAACAAGGAAGGCGCAGGATATGAATACCTTTATTGCGCAAAGGATAAGGAGGCAATCAAGAAAGAAATCAAGGCAAAAACGGCACGATTCTGTTCAATTGTCAATGAAGAAATGAAAAAATGGTAGCTTACGCTAACCGTTGAAAATAAAATAAGAAAAAGAAAGGCGATTACCTTGCTTTTACGCACTGCATTCCGGTTTCTTTAAGAACAAGTGACTCTTTCACTGGCCCTGATCCGGTGATTTGGACGTTTGGTGCAAAGCCTTGTCTTCGGTCGTACACGATTCCGTGCCATTCCTTGATACCGAAGTACTTGTCAATGAGGCCGACTACCTTGTTTACATCATAGCATCTGCATGAGTAAAGGTCAAAGTACAGCTCATTGTTTTCGCCGTTTCCTTGTGCATCCTGGAAGAAGTGTATTGAACAGTGTGATGTAGTAATCATCTGCACAAAACTCTGACCAGGGAAATCAAGGTCGGATGCTGTTGCCCAATTAAGCGGCCCAAGCGGCTTCATCTTAATCGTCTTCATCAGCTCGTTTACGAACTCGTGAGCCTTCTCTTTCGAGAGCTCGGAAAAATTTGAGTCTATACGGGCGTTCACAGTCATATGTATATGTTCAAGTCCCATTTGTGTTCGAAATAATTGAGTGGTATTAAGTTTTTAAATATATTCCCAATTTTCTTCGTCGTGAAATTTTACATTTTTCGTGGTTTTTCAAGCTTACGACGATAAAAAAATATAAAAAAATAATTTTGACATGCAAAAAACAAACAAAAAATTCACAAAAGCTTCAATTTGCCAAGAAGTTTATCCAATTGCTCCTCATTCCATGGTCCTGCGGCAAACGCGGTTTTGGTTCCTGGATCTAATTGAGTATGCCCAGCATCCTGGATCAACTCGCAAGGGATACCCGCATCCTTGCATTTTTGGAACATCTCAACCAACTCGCGCTCCCCATCAACTTTGAGGCAGATCTTTTTTTGTCCTTCTTCTAACCAACGATTTGCGATTTCTGGATTTTCATGCTGGACTTTCAAAAAGGAAGATAAAGATGCGTGACTGCCTTGTGCGACTTGTTTTCCCTGACCCATCCCAAGGTCTTTACGGACTACGATCGACTGTTTCAAGGGACCTTTTTTGTTGAATAAATTGAAAAGTGCCATAAAAGGATAGTGTTGCGCAATTACTTAATGTTTACTTATCTGCAATATGCGCAAGCACTTGGGTTATCGGCGGGTAGGTTTTGATATACGTAAGAACGGCATCAACTTTTTGATCAGAATATACTGAATCTGGAAGTGCACCTACATTTACGCCTGGTCTTTGCAAAACACGCCTTACATTCTCTGCAAATGCCGCACAACCGGAAACGATCGGGTCCTGAACCCAAGAAGCGAGTGAAAATGCATTTGAAACGGCAACAAGCCTTGTTTGCACCGCATCAAAATCCGCATCGGGGGAAACCCATACTTCACGGTACGGCAGCACCAGTATATCCTTATTTTCAAATGCGCGCGCAAGAAGAACCAAAAATGCATGGTCAAAGTACTGTTCCGGCAAGGGAACTATTGATGCTGAAAGGGTGGGTTTGGATTCTTGAGTCAACCGCTCGCCATGAACGACAAAAAATCGTCCCGTTGTCTGCGACCATAAAACACGGAATGCGTCATGAAGTTTTGTCTTTCGTTCCTCTTCAATAACCGAAGTTAATTGGACCATGGTACCTGGAAACCGGAACCCGACCGCCGCACGTTTAAAGGATTGGAACTGGTCAGGAGTAACAATAAGCTTTCGTTGCATACGTAATTAATAAAAGAAAAGTATTAAAAAATGGGTACATATGTTTTAAAAAGGTTTTATACATTATGTTTATTTATGAATTTTAGAACTGCGCTGCAGGAAGCGCGAAAAAATGATTTTGCACGCGATTTCTTCTCGCGAGGTCAAAGAATTCCCGATAAACTCATGTCATACTTACGATTTGCGCATATGATCTCCCTTCCAACAACCGATTTCAATGAAGCGTTCCGCAGAATCTTTGAAAATGTACCCGAAGCAATTGCAAAAGAAAGGCCAACCTCCACGCAGGAAACGATAAAATTGCTAAAAAAAGAAGGGGTCTACGCGAATATAATTGGAAACGTATACGGGCTTTTGACGCAACAAGTTGAACTCGGAGTCCCCATTTATACGGTAAGCATCAATTTTGACCCCCCATTTCAAAGCATCCATCTTCCTGAAGTCAAAAAAGACGGGAAAATTATTTCGTCGCAAGAAGTCGTACTTTCTGCAAATGATTACGTACTGCAGGCGTTCAGGCTCGTCCAAGTTTTTAGATTCCACGCACTAGATGACGAAGCAATCTGGCTCTTTTCAGGAAATGAAACGCGCGTCATGCCTTCACCGGAAAGGTGGCGAGAACGGCTTGAATGCATTTCACAAACACACTTTGGTATGAAAGAATACCTTAAGCTCATGGGCATTCCGCAAGGTGCGAATGAAAAGGCACTTTTTGCGCAAACAACCGCATTCATGAGACTCTATGCGCGCCTGGTAAACAAAACATATGCTGAAGATCCGATCATGCACGTTCTTTCGCTCGCAAACGAACTTGCACGTGCGGGGTGCGCATTCAACCTTCATGAAGCACGAATTGCACAACAACATGCGCCGCCTGGGCAAATGAATGGATTCATAAACGCAAACCGCATACGGATATTCCTTGAAAGCAACTTGTATGCTGCCATACAGTATCCGATGATACGCGTACCGTATATTCTTCATACGGTAACATCCCACGCATGCCCCGTTGAAGCACTACCAAAAATGATGGAGATTATAACGAGGTTAGTAGGAAGAACGTACAAAACTGCAACAACTGGCTTGGAAGCGTTAATGGAATTCATGGAATGCGATGAAGCAGAGATTGCACATGCATGCAAGGAACTGTTTGAAGACGAACGGCTTGTAAAACGCCTTGATCCCCAAACAGAACAAAGGATACTGACTACCTTATTTATAACTCAGGAAGGGCTTGAATACGCAATCGGGTTTCTTAAAAGAAAGGAGGAGGTTGAAAAAGCCCGCCGGAATGGACTCAACTAAATCTTATTCAACGCTTCCTTTATCTCATCAATTCCCATCTTAGTAAGGATAAGAGGGATACGTTCCTTTTCGGAGATTTTTGCGGCCAGCCTGTCAAGCTTGTCCTGATCCAAACCATGAAGCACAACTGCCGAAGGCTTGGATGCGGAAACGCGGATGACGACCATGGGGCTTCTTCCGGTTGAAACTCCGGTGAAAATGAACACCCGTTCATTTACGTTCCCGTACAAATTCTGGAAATAGGAAAAAGGCATTTCAAGAATAACCTTCATCGAATCAATGAGCGTGTACCCGTAGATCTTCTTGTCAGAAACCAAATCAGTATTTGAGATAATTTTTCCTTTTATAATATCTACAAAGTCCTTCAAAGTAATTCCGCGTGCAAACTCATGGACTTCAAAGTATTCCTGCGTTGGTTTTTGCATGCTCGTAAGCTTTTGGCTTATCTGCCCGCCCTTTTGGCGGTCGATTTCAAAAAGTGCGTTCACGAAACGCTTGATGATTGAAGTACCGGGACTCTTCCTTCGATTTCCTTCGTAATCTGAAATAGTTGAAACAGTAATACTTAAATGACGCGCAAGCTCAACTTGCGTTATCGAAAAAATCTCACGCCATTTTTTCATCGTTGCGCCAGCATTGTCTGAAAGTGAAATTTCTCCTGCAATCTCCATCTTGATTTTTTCTATACAATCACCCTCTCTTAGTGCGCATCAGCGATACTCTGTATATGAGGACGATTATTTAAATAGATTACGACAGGTGTCTGACTACTACAACTTCCTTACTATTCCCTTATCACCATCTACTTCGATAAGGTCCCCCGTCCTGAACGTTTTAGTTGCAATCTTGGTACCAACCACGCACGGGATTCCAAATTCCCGAGAAATCACCGCGGCATGGCACAAAATTCCTCCTTCGTTCGTAACTACGGCGCCTGCTTTTTTCATAGCCGTAACAAAGTCAGGAGTAGTCATGGAGGTTATGAGGATTTCGCCCTGCTTCAAATCATGCGCATCCTTTGCGTTCATCGTAACCCGTGCATGGCCTCTTGTGATTCCGCGTGATGCAGGCTGGCCTGAAATTTCAAGTAGCTGCTCATTGTGTTTGATATGAGGATCGATACGTTTCCACACCTCCTCTGCATCTTTTGTATAAGTGGTAAATACCTCTTCCTGTGCATCCCATACTGCAAGAAACGCATTTTGCCTAAGATCAAGCAAATGCGTATCAAACGTTCCTTCAAGAATAAGGGGGATCTCTTTTCGAAGTGAGCGTTTTATTTGCGAAAGTGAAAGATTTGCGCGTTTTCCAACTTCCTGAAGTATCACATCAAGATAATGCAAAAAACGCATAGTATATTCCTTTCGGTAATCCTGATACCAGGCAAAAAGTTCAAGAAGTTCAACAAGATCGAGCTCCTCCTTGGTTAAACTCAAGCTATCAAGGTACTCGTTTTTTTGAAAAAGTATGCCCTTGAACTCTGCGGTAATTTTGTGCACATACTCTTCGAGGTTCCCGTGTTTTTGTGAAAGCGATCCTACGTCCTTTTTGAAAAATGATGCATCAAGAATCTCAGTTGAATAGTAATTATTATGGATCCAGTACCATTTGGCAGCGTGCTCTTCAAACGTCCTAAATCCTCGTTCACAAAGCACAAGACTCTCAAGCTCCTGTTTTGAAAATGTTTTTCTAGGTGTGGTTGTAATGACTGAAAGGTATGCATCGAGATCCTTTTCCCCAACGCCCTTTTTGGTGAGCAATGCCCTGATACGAATTTCACCTGCCAAACCGATCGGTTCAACAAATGCGCCTGGCACAAACCAGCTAATAAACAATGAAACTAATGCTTCATACTCACTATGGAGTCGCTTATCCGTACATGATTTAAGATCGAAGGAATCAAGATGCTTAAATTGTTTATCGAATTTCTTGGCAATAAAAAAAATGTCATTCTCAAGCTCCACACGGTTCTTCTCTTTAAGATATATGTCAATGAGATACTCGCCATACTCAAGAAGCTCTTCGTGCTTATTGACCCAGAATACGATATCTTTGGCATATTTGACATAACTTGTTGGCCAAGCTCTCCCGCAGTATTTTTTTGTGGGTTCTGCCCAGGATTTCATACAGAGAAGTAGGGGGTGTATCGTTGCCTGTCGTTCCCATTCGAAGTATTCGGTTTTCATCAGCATAACCTCCTCAATTGGTCTTTAAAATAAGGCTTTTCGGGCAAGCCAAGCTCCTTTCGTACGGCTACGATTCTCGTATAGTAATGAATGCGCTGTCCAACTGGTTTGTAATCATAAGTCGTATCCCCATAAAAAAAACAGTCAAGCGCATCTGCATCCTTTACCAGCTCAACCAGCGGGTCGCTTGAATAAACCTGCTTATCACTATGGCACTCAATTGCAGTACACACCTGCTCGATTTCCTTCTTAGTAAACGTTTTGAATCCTTCAAGCAACTCTTTTGCAATTGAAGCTCCTAATTGTGCATGCTTACTATACGTCCCGTTGATGCAAACATGAACATCATGCAACCCCGCTGCGATGCTTGCCAACTCCTCGTTTACGCCCCGTTTTTGTGCCAAGAGCTTTGCAAACTGAGTAACTGATGCGCTGTGCCTAAACTCCCATTGTTTTGAACTTTCGCGCTTATTTTGCGGCAACGTTGATGCAAGAAGCGTATCCATAACCCACGCATGGACTTTTTCTTCTCGGTTCATTCCATCATGAACAAAATAATGAAATCCTGAAGGGCTTTTTGAGGTCATAGTTTTGGTTCGGCCAAAAGAGCTATTTATTAAATTACTACTACTATTTAGTAGTAGTGATACTCATGGAGAGCCATTCTAAGGAAATAGGAGATAGTATGATTAGAAAAATTGAACTTGACTACGAGAAAAAACAGATTGTAGTACACACGACTAGGTTCCTAGAAAAGGCTGAGGAAAAAAATCATATCGTCTTTGAAAACGTATACCTTCATTTTTTTGAAGATTTTGCAAATGACAACGTCCTTTCGGATATTGAAGACGTAGGATTGCCTGCTTTGAAGAAAAATTTCCGCAAAGTATTTGAAAGATATGTGCACTACGCACCCGACGGGATCAGGATAAAACAAATGGATGAAGCCATAACAAAAAAAGGATTGAAATGCTACGAGATAACTCCCTGTGCCGGCCTTGGCGGGTTTGTGGTGGCGCAATCGATTTCCATCAACAGGGAGTAGAAATGGATACCAAAATACTTAAGGAACTTGGACTTTCTGCAAACGAAGTCCGTGTGTACCTTGCCCTTCTTTCTTTAGGTAAAACAACTACGGGGCCCCTGGTAAAAAAATCCGGAATCCCCTCCTCAAAGATATACTCAACGCTCGATTCGCTCGTATCAAAAGGGATTGTGGGATACGTGCTTGAAGGCAAAATGAAGTATTTTTCAGCCAACCGGCCCGAAACGCTTGAGCACCTGCTTGACCTCAAGGAAAAGGAACTGGGAACGATTAAAGACGAACTGACCAAGATGCTTCCTTCCCTTAACGCTGAATTTGCACAAGAAAGAGCAGATTATTCAGTAGAGGTGTTTGAAGGGTTACGTGGAATTAAATCCGTGTATGACCTTGCACTTTCAAATGCAAAAGAAGGAGACGTCATGTACACGCTTGGGTACCCGCAATTGGCAAGTGAACTTCTCAATGCCTACTTCAAAGAGTACCATAAAAAAATTGCAAAGAAAAAACTTGACATACGAATTATTTATGATTATGACACATGGTTTGCAAAAGAACGCGAATCGCGCCCGCATGCACAACAACGAATTTTACCAAAAGGAATCCATACGCCGGGATTTATGCATATTACCAAAGAGCATGTGGCAATTATGGTAGTGACTGAAAAACAAAAAACAGCCATTTTAATCAAGAACCGGGAAGTTGCACAAAGCTACAAGCAGTATTTTGAGCTGATATGGAATGTTTCGGGAAAAATAGAAAAATAAGAAAAAATTAAATTTTTGATGAAACTTTTAGAAAAGTTTCTTTTACATATCCATGTCAGGCATTCCGCCGGGGCCGCCCATTCCGGGGCCACCGGGGCCTGGACCTTTTCCGCGTGATGAAATGATATCATCAATTCGCAAGATAAGCCGTGCCGTTTCGGTTGCCGAGGAAATTGCCTGTCGTTTGACCTTTGCAGGTTCAAGGATACCGGTCAATTTAAGGTCGTTGATTTTTCCGCCAAAGACATCGACACCGAAGTGCTTTCCTTCATCCTTCTTGTGCTTGTTTCTTAAGCCAACCAACGTGTCGATCGGGTCCATACCTGCATTCTCTGCCAAAGTCCTTGGAATTGATTCAAGTGCTTCTGCAAATGCCTGAATTGCCAATTGCTCACGGCCGCCAATTTCAACTGCGTAATCATTAAGCACTTTTGACATTTCCATCTCGATACTTCCACCGCCGATAACGTACATTCCTTCCTCAAGTGCTGAAGAAACTGCACCGCGGCAGTCAACTACTGCGCGCTCGACTTCAGAAACAACATGGTCGGTTCCGCCCCTAACTAAAAGTGTGACACTCTTTGGATCCTTGCACTTTTCAACAAAGACCATAGATTCGCCTGCGACTTTTCGTTCCTCAACAGACCCTGCATGACCAAGGTCTGAAGCAGAAAGATCTTCAAGGGTTGATACGACCTTGCCACCGGTTGCCCGTGCAAGCTTGTCCATATCGGATTTCTTGACTCTTCGAACAGCCACGATTCCCTTCTTTGAAAGGTAGTGCTGTGCCAAATCATCAATTCCCTTTTGACAGAAGACAACTGTTGCACCGCTGTGTGCGATTTTTTCAGTCATATCCTTAAGCATCTTTTCTTCCTGCTTGAGGAAACTGTCCATTTGGTCTGGAGAAGTGATCTCGATTTTCGCATCCATCTCTGTTTTCTCAATCTCAAGTGCCGCATCAACCAATGCAATTTTTGCATTCTGGACTGACTTTGGCATTCCGGGGTGAACGACTTCCTTATCAACTAAAACACCTTGAATTAATTCGGTGTCCATGATGTCGCCACCTGATTTCTTTTCAACCTTGATAAGCTCAGTATCAACCGTAGTTTTTCCTGCCTTTGTTTCTGAAACTTGCTTGACTGCATTCACAACAAGGGTTGCAATCTTTTTCTTTTCCTCTTCTGAGCCGATTCCTTTTGAGCCCATTGAGACCACACCAACACGAACCAACGTATCAGTGTCGTTTGCTGAAACTTTTTCTGAAACTTTCGTAAGGATCTGTTCTGCCTTTCTTCCTGCCAACTCATATCCTTTGATAATAGTGGTAGGGTGAATGTTCTGGTCCAAAAGGTCGCCTGCTTTCTTGAGCAAGTGACCTGCAATAACAACGCTCGTTGTTGTGCCGTCGCCGACTTCCTTATCTTGCGTCTTTGCAATTTCAACCATAAGTTTTGCTGCTGGGTGGTCAACGTTCATCTCTTCTAAAATCGTTGCACCGTCGTTTGTAATGACAATGTCTCCAAGGTCGCTCACCAACATCTTGTCCATTCCTTTGGGGCCAAGCGTTGTTTTTACAAGGTTTGCTACGGCATAGCCGATTGCGATATTGATTCTCATTGCATCTCGACCCAAAACACGCTGTGCGCCTTCGGGTAATGCATACATCTGGTCTCCTGATACTTGTCGTGCCATAAATTCACCTAATTATGTGTTAATTCTATCACAAATAGTAGAACTTAGTATGGTCAAAAATTATTATAAAACCTGCGGTTTGGGAGGTTAAGAAGAAAAACACTCCTAAAATCAATACCGAGTTGTCGCAGTAGCTTTAAAAAAGTGACTTAATATAAGAAAATTGATACCTATGACTTCTCACGCTCAAAAAAAATCTCCTTCGGGCCCGATGCGCATAGTTGCGGCAGTTACAACTTTCTTTAAAGGAAGGGAACTAGAACCAGAGGCGCTGCAACCAGCTGTTGACTCTCGCACCCTTTGTTTTAGAAAACAAGAATGGATAGTAGTTCAACCCGCCTGCGGCACAATACCTGCATCGATTGGAAAAACATTCGTAGGTAAAAATGTCGAATTTACCGTAGGAACGGGCTTCAAAACTCAAGAAAGCAATGAAAAAATACCATACGACCACAGATATGGTCTTCGGCTCTTAGAACGACCTGCAACACCTGAGGAAATTGCACGTCTTCGTAATGCAATAGTGCAAGAAGGTAACTCAAATCCTCAAATACGCGCATTTGTTGCAGAACACTGGCGGGCAATGAAGTTCCCTCAAAACCCCTTTAAAGTAGAAGAAGGCACCGCATAAGTTATCATATCTGCTTAAACCCCTTTTCACCTCATTTCTCATTATCATGGCATCAGTTCTTGAATTAGTCAAGGAGCGTTTTGGAACGCTTACCGACATCCAGGCCTTAGCCATACCTAGGATTCTCAACAACGAGCACACGCTCATTTTTGCACCAACTGGCTCGGGGAAAACGGAAAGCGCACTTCTTCCCGTGCTTGAACGGATTGACAGGAAAAAAGGCGGAATACAGGCACTCTATATTACCCCTTTACGCGCACTCAACCGAGACTTGCTTGGGAGGTTTGAATGGTGGTGCGACAAACTTGAAATCAGCCACGCAGTGCGACACGGAGATTCGACCCAAAACGAGCGGGCAAAACTGCGGGACAAGCCGCCGCATATTCTTCTTATTACGGGTGAAACACTTCAAGCAATGTTCCTTGGCTCAAAACTCAAAGAGCACTTAGGAAACGTACAGTACGTCATCATTGACGAGATTCATGATATAATAGACACCAAACGCGGAACCCAACTTTCATTGGGGCTTGAACGGCTTGAAAAACATATTATTACACGGGGAGGAAAACCGTTCCAACGAATTGGGATTTCTGCAACCATTGCAAATGAAAAAGAGGCTGAAAAATTCCTCTGCGGTGAACGGCCGTGCGCAGTTGCACGCGCACCAAAAATAAGAACACCCCAAATATCCGTTGAATTCATCAAAGACCATGCAAAACGGCTTGAACGGTTGGCCGAACTGTCAAAACTGCACAAAACACTCATTTTCGTAAATACGCGAAGTACGGGAGAAGAACTGGCGGCAAGCTTACGGGCACTAGGGGCGCCAATCGATATCCATCACGGTTCACTTTCAAAGGAAGTTCGTTTAGATGCCGAAACCCGCTTCAAGAATGGAGAGCTCAAATCGCTCATTTCAACCTCATCGCTTGAACTAGGAATTGATATTGGGGAAATAGATTTAGTCGTCCAGTTTGGTTCGCCGCACCAGTGTTTTCGGCTTTTGCAACGCATTGGACGAAGCGGCCACCATTACACCAAAACGCCAAGAGGAATAGTGCTTACAACGGATGTTGACGACAATCTGGAGGCGGAAGCAATTGTCCATCGCGCACAAAACGGCTGGATAGAGTCAAAGTCACGGCTTGCAGGGTCACGTGACGTTATCGCGCACCAAATCATAGGATATTGCATGGACAAAGGTGGAACGGTTGACCTGCAAGAAATCCATGAAGTATTTTCAAAATCGGGGATGTACGGGATTTCGTTTGAGGAGCTCGTACGTATCGCACTTCAATTGCATTCAGAAGATTTAGTCAGGTACACTGAACTAAAAGAGGGTCTTGCAACAAAAAATCTTATCTCCCGCACGCTTCGCTCGCGCGAATATTACTACCAGCACCTTTCAACCATCCCGCGGGAAAAGAAATACCTCTTACGCGAAATCGCAACCAACAAGATAATCGCAAGCCTTGATGAACGGTTTGTGATGACACTTGAGGAAGGAACTGCGTTCCTTGCAAAGGGAACCCCCTGGCAAGTGATTGATATTGATGAGGAGGAAGTGAAAGTGCAGGTTTCATTCTCAAACCAAATTGCAATCCCTGAATGGACGGGTGAGGATATCCCGGTCGCGTATGAAGTTGCGCATGACGTTGGAATACTTCGCGGCTCATTTCGTGAAGTGAAACCGCGCGCTGATGACAAAACAATGGTTGTTGAAATTGTTGAGGATATTCTTGTCATTCATTTATGCGCCGGAACAAAAGTAAACGAGGCACTTGGAAGGGCGTTTGCATACCGGATTTCAAAGCTCATGGGAGAAACGGTGCGCTCGGTTGCCGACCCATACAGGATTATGATAAAACTTCCCTATTCGCTTTCAAAGGAAAACATAGAAAAGGCGCTGCTTCAAACGCACCTGCCAAACGACTTGTTTGAATCACTACGAAACTCATACGTAGTGAAAATGTATTTCACCCATGTGGGAAGACTTTTTGGACTACTCTCCATTGAGGCAGTTGTAACCAACCGGCTTGTTGAAATGCTCCGTTCATCAATCGTGTATGAGGAAACTATACGAACGCTTACGAACCGCTTCTTCGATATTGAACGGGCGATAAAACTATTTGAAAATCTTAAAGCGGAAAAAAGAATCATTTTTGACGTTCGTGAAAAACTTTCATTGTTTGGGGCACTCGGGATAGAACGGGTTGGCGGAAAAGATACGGTGGGCTCGTTTGAACCTCGAACGCAGCTCATCAGCGCATTCAAGGAACGCATACTCAATACGTTAATGGAATTAACGTGCGTTTCCTGCTCTTCAAAACAATTTTTGCATTTAATTTCTGCACCGGAAAAAATAACCTGCGTTCGGTGTGGCCAGCAGTCGGTTGCACCTATCAAAAAGCACCATTCCAAAGCCGATGGCGAGGAAATGGCCGCATTGGTACGAAACCACGGCAAACGAGCGTTGATTGCACTTGCAACCTACGGCCTGGGGCCACGCAACGCAAAAACAGTGCTTGACAAACTATCTCGAAACGAGGAGGAATTCTACTGGGCCCTTATTGAAACCCAAAAGAATTTCGTGAAAAACAGGAAATATTGGTCAATCAATTAGCCGTGTTTTATTTTCAAGACCAAAATGCCAAAGGAAAGAAGGAACGTGATTGCGTTCGCAGCAATAAGTGCCCCGTCATTAATCAAAACTCCATAAATGAGCCAAAGGATTACGCCAAAAGTTAACGTAAGAAGCATTGCTAAAGAAATGTCCTTTGTTGATTTCGTATTATACGCCCGAAGAAACTGCGGAGCATACGCAACAGTAGTCAAGAATCCAGCTACATATCCAAGAATTGAAACAAAATCCATGCATGAGACGTAAACAGAAGATTATTAAACGAAAACGTTCCTTAGTATCTTGTTTTTGTACAATTACTAACAATTAGGTGAATACATGCAAGCTCTTCATAATTCAATCAGCCAGGCGACTTCACGCAGGATTACTCTCCCATTACCACCCCTCGCACTAAAAGAACCTGAAATTGAAATACGAATAACCTATCCTATAAGCCATCTTCAACGAATAATGCAGGTCGAAATAGATGCACGAATGCGTTGTCTTACACTTGAAAATGGAGGACTCCTCACGGTTGAAACGGTTCGAAAAGAAGTAGATATGTTCCTCAGCGCGGATAATCCCCACATGGAGCGAATGGCTGAACTTGCAGTGCCGTTCCTTAGAAAAATCTGCAGTGCCGGAGGAGTAACTCCAACATCTGACCACTTGTTTGACCTGCTTCAGGCAGTATTGAATCTTGAGGCGCCAAGCATTAGGGTTCAAAAGTTGCGAACCGCACTTGTCCATGACTGCTGGAGCGCACATATTCCAAACATGGTTGGTACTCCTTCAAAACCACAAGCGCCTGAAACGGCCCAAGCAACGGCATTGTTCATCCACATACTAAAAATAGCAGATCATTTTGCAACAGGAGTAGGCCACGCATAAACCTATCCTCGTTTTTTTGGAACTAATTGAAGGGCGCCAAGGTATTGCAAATCCAACTCAACATGTTCTGCTGCCATTATTTTTACCAAACTGATTTCTTTTGGATTTTCCTTTGGCCAACTTCCTACATTCGTAAGGTATGCTATGTGCCAAAGCGGCCGCTCAAACCAGGGTGCATTTCCTTTTTCCTTCTCTTTTAACTCCATCAAGGCAAACCAGGTACGGACGTTTCCCTCAATTTTGAAAAGGTCTAAATCTTTCGTTTGAACCAAAGCCATTGCATCTTTTGAATACTTAGGGAAAAGCTGGAATAGCCCGATGCATCCTAACGAATTTTTTATATCGGGCTTAAATTGAGATTCTTTTGCCATTAAAAGGTATAAAAAGTATCGAAATTGCGGCGTATACGGATTTTTATCAAGTCCCCGATCATGAGTAAGAAAATCAAACTCCTTTACCAAAACATCTTCTATCTGTTCTCGAACGGGTTTTGGAACTTTATAATTATCAAGCAATTTGGTAACGCGCATATTCGCTTCCCGATCTGAAATACTACGTATCGATTCGAGCGTATCTTGCGAATCTGTAAACGCAGTATCCTTTTTCCTTTGAACGTGCATAAACTCAATTCTGTTTTGTAGTTATAAACGTTTTTGGGCATGAATAACACATGGTTTCCCTCTTTGGAACTTCAGGTATCCGTGGCCTTGCAGGATCATTCATAACAAATGAAATGGCCTACCGGGTCGGAAACCTGATTGCGCGCACGGCAAAGAAAAGCGTAGTTGTTGCACGCGACACGAGGCCAAGTGGAAACGGTTTTTTTCAAGAAGTCGTACGCGGAATTACTGATGCGGGAAAAAACGTAATTAATTTGGAAGCCGCCCCGACGCCTACGCTTGCATTTGCATCAAAACAACTCAACGAACCGGGAATTATGATAACGGCAAGCCATAACCCTGAAGAGTATAATGGATTCAAACTCTTCACAAACGGAGCGGAAATTTCAAGGGAGGAAGAAAAGAAATTTGAAAAGGAATATCTTGAGTACACTCCACTTAAAGAAACAAAAAAAGGAAGTGTTACTTCAGATACTTCATTCCATCAAAAACATATCAACGCCATTTATGCGTGCGTTGATGTATCGCTTATCCGCTCAAAAAAATTCAAAGTTGTTGTTGATTGCAACGGAGCAGGGAGAACGCTTTCACCAGTACTTCTTGAAAAACTTGAGTGTACCGTACATACGCTCAATATGCAGGAATCCGGATTCACACGCCCAAGCGAACCCAATGAAAAGAACCTTGCACACATGAAGGAAGCAATGCGCCAACATACCGCAGATATCGGGTTTGCCCACGATGGGGATGCGGATAGAGTGGTTGTAACCTATTCAAATGGAACAATCATCCCGCTTGACGTCCAGCTTGCACTCATGGCACAATATGAACTGATGCGCTCTTCAAAAAAAACAGTTATTTCAACAGTTGAAAGTTCGCTATTATTACGTGAAACCGTAGAACGAGCAGGTGGAAAGCTTATCATTACGCGCGTAAGCTCAACTGAGATTTCCCACCGGATCATTCCTGAACATGCTTGTTTTGGCGGCGAACCGTGCGGAGAATACGTGTATGAAACACCAACGCACTGCCCTGATGGGCCGCATGCAATGGCCGTATTCCTTGAAATACTTGCGCAAAAAGGAAATTTGGAGGAACTAGCACGCGCCTTGCGCACCTATCCGATCATACGGGAAAAGTTTCCTTGCGCAAACGAACGAAAATATAATGTAATAACAAAAATAGCGCAGGAAATCTCAATTCCCGGAACAAAAACAACCATTGACGGATTGCGTGTTGATGAACCAGACGGTTGGTTTTTGGTGCGCGCATCCGGAACCGAACCGGCAATCAGGCTCACACTTGAGTATAAGGATGAACAAAAAGGTAAAGTACGCCATACAGAACTCGTGAAGAACATACAGGAGCATATTTAATTATATTTGATCATAAATTATAACAGAATACCTATGTTACATTATGCACAACGAGCACATGCTGACGGCAGGCAATTCAAAAAAACCGCAGAACGATATATGTTACCAGTATTTAGAAGAAAGAAGTTGCAAATTGCAAGTATAGGTTGCGCAGATGCATTTGAGGTTCCTGCCCTTCTTGAAATAGGAAATTTGCATATGACAGAAGTAACCTACTATGGATACGAAGCAAACGCACGCGCACTTCCTCCTCTACCCTCACCACAAGAAGTGCAATTTATCATTGGAGATGTGCGCCGCACCTTGAGAGACACACAATTTGACCTCTTACTTGTTCGCCATCCTGATACAACCACGCCAGGAAATAGTTGGGGCGAAGTATTTGGTGTATTGCAAAAAGCAGTACCTCCCCACGCTCTTCTTTTTGTAAGCACACTTTGTGAACTTGAACACCTGCCTGCAGAACAATATGTTCGAAGTGCTGGATTTCAAATTAAATACTCAGGAAAAAATGAAACCCGAACAAGAACCGATCCGTTCCCGTTTAGGGACAGGTATGTTATTATCGCACAGGGAACCGATTAGGCTCTTTTTTGTGCCCCTTCACGAACGGCTAACACCATTTTTTTGATTGAATCCGTCCCGCCGTCTTTTTCAAATGCGGTTCCAACTTGAATGATGTCTGCTCCGGCTTTGATGACGTTTTTTGCCTGGTCTGGAGTTCTAATTCCCCCCGCAACAATATAGGGAATGTCAATCGTTTTTGCAACTGCGGAAATCATCTCAAGTGGGATATGCCCTTCCTTTGGGTTTGAGCCCGTATCAGTAAGGACAAAATGAAAACCGAGGAATTGTGCTGCGAGTGCAAGGGATGCGGCACGCGCTGAATCATCCCGTTTTATGAGGTCTACTTCACCAACCTTGCCAACCGTACCGCCTGGTTCAGCAACCAAATACGCAGTAGGGATCGGCTCCATCCCGATTTTCTTAATAATGGGTGCGCCTTTTGTTTGGGCCCCACTCATCCAATAGGGGTTTCGTGAATTAAGCAAACTCATGAAATACGTTGCATCTGCATAACGCGTAAGCCAGCTTACGTTTCCGGGAAAAAGAACGACAGGAATATTGACTGTTTCCTTGATTCCTTTGGCAACCGAATCAAGCTTTTCCTGGGAGCTTAACGTACTCCCGCCAATTAAAATAATGTCTGCACTGGCTTCGTTTGCGTTTTTTGCAGTCTTCAACGCACTTTCAAGCGAATGGTCATCTGGGTCAATAAGCGTAAAAAGAAGCGCGCCCTTCTTGTCAAGTGAATCATGAATGTACTGCTCGGTTTTTCCAAATGAAGGGAATTTCATAGAAGTCACTGTATAGAATGAGAATAAAGAGAATTAAAAAAGGGGAAGTTTTACTCGAAACTCCAAACCCACAACGCAAAACGCTTATGATCGCATGAGTTCAAGCGTATATCCGGTTTGCGCATCGTACCTGTAACCGGTGAATGCAATTTTCTTCTCCTCAAGAAGTTTTGCAAGGTCGGGAACCGATTTGATCATAGCAGAAATCTCGTTTTGCCATTTTTGGAACATTTGTTTAATTGCTGAATCGGATACCGAAGTTCCGGGTGCGACAAATACCACGTGCCTTGCGTGCAAATGCTCAAGCGCATACAAAATGGAAGCCTTGTCAAGCACATCAAGCCCGTCTTTAGTCCCGTTTGTTGCGAACAATTCATTCTGCTCGGCCTTGAACATGGTTGCGATTGAATAAGGCAACGTTGGGGGCGCAACCACAATTGCGTGCGGCGTCTGTTTTGCAATTTCCTCAGCAAGCTTGGGCCTTTCTTCCCGTACTTTTTGATGCATCGTGTTCCATTGGTCAACCAAAAGTCGATTTTGACCCTGTTTTGGACCTTCAACAAGCATGAATTCCTTTGCATGCCAGGAATACTCAACAGTTGCGACCTCGAGCTTTTTTACGGCAATCTCTTTTGCAAATACTGCCTTGAATACTTCAAGCTGCTTGCACGCATTGTCTGCAGGCGTGGTGCCATGAACACGTTCAAAAAGCGCACCGATTTCAGGAGGTGCATGCGGATGCTCGCCGCGTTTTTTTGCAGTATCAAAATCGGCCTTAGCAGCAACCGCACCGCAGTTGCAATGACAAACAAACGTAACTGTTCCGCCCTCTTTTACAAGGCTTAAAGCATACCTTACGTCCTCAAACGCTTTAGTACCCTCTTTTGGAAGTACGTTTCCTGCGATACGAAAAGCTACCAAAAGCGGCGAACTAGGAGACTCGGAATCAAGCGCCGGAACACGTGCATCTGAACATCCGATGACAAGGCCGTCAGCCTCACTTTTTTCAATGCGAGCATATCTCTGAGGAGGATTAGGTGCGCGCGCTTCTCTCAATTGCTGCACATGAAGATGATTCCCTTCTAACAAATACGTACGGGAATCCTCAATTCCCAAACGTTCACCGGGTTTTCTTTGATTTAAACGTAACGTTCCGAATAATTCTGAATTAAAACGAGCTTCCTGCTGCTTTTGGGAAGCGCCCGCTGGACCAAAACCGCCTTCACCCATATTGTATCCAAAGAATTTTTTCATACATAATCCCTCTTAAAATGTTAATTTGGAGGTAATGTGCATCCTGTTTTTTGCGCAAGTTCCTCAAACGTAAACAATCGAGTTTCCCTTGAATTGTCACCAAACTGCCAGGTGGGATAATTTTTAACCCCTGCAGCATCACAAACCGGAAGCGAATTACGATTTGAATCAGAACATTCAATATACTTGATATGCTTCCATGCGTCGCCAAACATCGCCTTTTGAGAATTACAGTGCGGGCACCACCATGCGCCATACATCTGTGCGCCGCTTTGAGTGATACACTGTGCAAATGAATCATATTTGCTTGGGCCACCAATGCAGCCTAACAGGAAAAAGGACAGTGCAATAATAACAATATGCTCTAAGCGCAATTTCATGAATAACTTCAGTTCAAAAAAGGATATAAAAGGAAAGGTTCGTCCCGAACGCAAAACCCAAAGTCAGAACAACTCATCCTTAAGGTCTTCGGCAGACGCAGGAAAGAAGATATCCCATTCAAAACAGCGCAGCATCTCACGGTCTGAAAGCGGCATAACGTCAGCACCAAGGGAACTTGAAAGAATTGTTTGTATCTCTTTTGCCTGTCGTGCGACTCGCTGAGTTGCTTCTTCTCGGGTAAGGCCATATGCGGTTGTAGACGCATATGCCAAAAGCTCAATGGGCTTTTCACCGCGCGTTATCCTATCAAGCTGGCGAGTGTACATGGCAATCTCGCGATCAAGCTTTACTACATCGTCACCCGTACTACGTGAAAGGCGAGCACGCCTGCTTTCTGCCGCACTTCGCTTTGTCTTAAGCTCCTCAATATGGCGCGACAAGTCAACTGCACTTAATAGAAGTGAAATCTTCACCACATGCTTAACGGATGCAAGTGTCTTTTCAAACGACTCAAAAAGGAATTGTTTTTGATCCTCATTCTTGTCCATAGTACTTTCATAAAATTTCACTTCAAGAAAACGGGAAGCATAGTACCCGCCCTCGTGTTTTTTAAGAACCACGTCTCGCGTTGCCGGAATTTCATAACCGTTTCGAATTTCAATGATGTTGGTAAGGCGCGTAACGTAGGGAATGAACAAATAGCCGTATTTCCAAAGTAAAAGGGAAAGGAAAAAGAAAAAGGCGGCACCAAACGAGAAAACCGAACTTTCGTAACTAAAGGAAACTAAGAGTGCGACAAAGCCAAGCACGATGCATGCGCCGGTAACGAAACGGTTTGTATACATATTACACCTTTTCTATGAATAATTCGCTTCCAAGTACTCCTGAAAGCTCCTTAATGAATACGAATGTGAGTATGAGGCTTAAGAGGGGAACGATTGAGGAGTAGAATAGAAGGGATGAAACTGAAGAGGTAGCTGCTTGGGAAATAACACCAAGCTCACCTGAAAAATCAACTCCGGTCATATTTGTCGAATTCGCTTGATCTGCTTGGTAATAGGTAAGATTGTCAAGACGGGCGGCAATCCCCCCTGCCGAATTAAGGTCAATAATAGGAACAGTTGCAAAAGAAGGGTTCGCATTGAATGAATCAAGCGTATTCTTTGCCGCAGCAAGGGAACTGCTCGGAGGCTCAAAAACACTTACAAATGCCGGATAAAAAAGTATGAGGCCGATTGAAAGCGAAACTAAAAACCCGCCGATTTTTCGCGTCGCAAAAAAGGAACGCAAGATAAGGCCAAGGGAAAGCACCAACGCAATCCCTTGAGTACTGATAAACTGAAGTAAAAGCTGCTGCATGGAAAGAAGGTTAAGGGAAAGCACAAGCAGATGAAGCTGGTCAAAAAGAATATGGGAGACTCCTTCAAGGTTAATGAATGGCTGAATCTTAAACGATCCGAAATTAACCTCAAGCGTTTGGTAATAACCAATCACGTTCAAGGCACGGTTGAGATTATTGAATAATGCAAACCCGTCAGTTGAAAGCGCATTAATGGAACAGGAGAGTTCACCGACAAGGTCTGCACCGGGCAAACACCGGTTGGGGGATGCCGACGTACTGATGTCTGAAATGAAAGCAATCAATACAGTAAGACCACCGACTAAGGCCCCGTTAATGATACTTTGGAACAGTTCGTCCTTGCCAAAAGATTCAAGCTTGCGATTGCCAAATGCCTTTCCAAGGCCAAGCATAATACCTGAAAGAATGATGGAAATAGTAACTACAGTATATGCCAGGCTTACGTCAACCATTGCACTACCCTCACAGGGATGGTTAAAAAGTCTTGGGGTTTGAACTTAATAATATGTCAGGAGAATTCATTGAATTTCTTGCGCTTTCGGGTGCAGTAAAATTTGGGGACTTTACGCTTAAATCGGGACGCAACTCGCCGTTTTTTATATCAACGGGAGTACTCTCAAATGGAGGGCTTTGCTATAGGCTTTCACAATTTTACGCACAAAAGATTGCCGGCTCCCTTAAAGGAAGCTTTGATGCGCTCTACGGCCCCGCATACAAGGGAATCCCCTTAGCAGTTGGCGTTGCCATTGCGTTGTACAAAGACCATAACATGAACGTACCCTACGTGTTTGACCGCAAGGAAAAGAAATTACACGGTGATGCAAGCGGATTTGTCGGTGCGGAACTTGATACGGGTTCACGCTACCTTATCCTTGATGATGTTCTTACAACGGGACAAACAAAAATAGAGGCTCTTGAAAAAATAGAAAGAGGCTTGCAGGGAAAACCAAGCGGAATACTTATTGCCGTTGACCGGATGGAACGAGGGGAACGAAAAAACGCGATTGAAGAATTCGTTGACAAAACCGGCGTTCCGGTCCACAGCATCGTAAACATCCAGCAGGTGTTTGATTATTTACGCGGCAAAACGCTTGCAAACGGCACAGTATACGTAACCGAAGAGATATACAAGGCATTTGAACAGTATAAGAAAAAATACTGGTAGAACGAGGAAAACTAATCATGAACCTATCACGAAAAGACGTATTTTTTACGCACAAGGACGCATTTTTACGTGCGGCAGAAAAAAAGGAAATAAAGGCAATGCTTGCTGACTCAACGTTCTCATTCAACTGGATGTTTGGTGACATTGACTTCCTGTATAATATTCGCGTGGACCATGGAAAATTATATGTAAATACCCGCCGTGACGAGCATGCAAACATTGAATACTTCAATAAATTGTATGTGGATTTCCATGAGTTTGCCATGGGAATAAATGACGGCAAGGAAGCGATGGAATCGGGCCGTTTTAAATGGAAAGGGCATAACCGCTTTTTAGGAACGATTGCCCCCCTCTGCAAGGCAATGCGTGCTGAATATAAGAAAATTGTTGAGAAAAAAGTTGCAAAAGAACGCACGCGCGTCCTTGAAGAACGTGAGGCACGGAAAAAAATCAGGGGAAGGTAAGCTACTTGCGATCCTCTTGAGCCTGCGCCACAAAAACGGGGTTGGCATGCATATGCTCAATTTCACGTGAAAATGAAGGAGAAAGACGCATTTGATCGATAGCACACATCTCAACGGCAAAATCATTGTACAAAAGCAATGCACCAAATGGCGTGTTCTTAAGATCAAGTGAAAATACGACCAATTCAGTTTTATCAAGAATAACAATGCGAGGAGTCTGAGATTCATGAGGTAAAAAATAACTCGCATGCGCATAAACGGCAGGATAACCTAATTTACGTAATAATGCAATCGCAACCAAATGAGGCTCAATTATGGAGGTAGTCACGATTGCCGTTCCTCCGCAGGGAAGGTCCTGCGGTTCACGTTCGAGTATTCGAGGCACAGATGCGATGAATTCAGCCCCTTGAAAGTTATACCAAAAAGAAGGCAAAGGATCAAGTAAACTAAGGGCAACATCCATAAGATTAAGAGGACAAAGCGAACGCCCAACAAACATAAGAAGGGTCGGTAAGTCACGAGTTTCTTCTCTAGGAATGGAAGCTGCAAGTTCAGCAATTTTATCAGAAGGACCTAGCAATTGGCTTTTATGATTTGGATTAAATTCAGAAAGAAATTCACGACGCGGCTTGCCAAAAAAGGAATACGGAAAACTACAAATAGGATATCTTTCGGGATTAACGTTTCTACCAAAAAGTAACTTTGCGATTTTTGGAACACGGTCTTTGGGACGCATGGGAAAAGCTAATACATTATTTTTTAACATACATTATTTTTTATAATATATAACATTTAAATACCTGCTCGTCCTAACTAATACTATGAACGCAGTGCATGCATACCCTCTAAGAGACCGTGTTGCTACGGGATTTGCTGCACTGGGAAAATTCAAAAATCCGTTCAACGCGATTGCATATGAAGGATTACGACGCCCCATAGGAGATCTGCAGCGGGGCAAATACCTTGCACGAGTTACTACCTTATCAGACCTCTTCCAAAGACTTTCAACAGAACAGGATACGCGAGGGCAGGAAGCCCTTTCACATGCAATAAAACTCCTCTGGCTTGAGCTTGGAATGAGAATCAGTGATCGGATTCACCGCTCAGAAAGCTCAATGGCTGCAATTGGAATTGTCAAAGAAGAACGTGAATACGTCCAAAGGTGTGCACAACAGGCTGCCGAGTTCCTCATACAAAATCCTCAAGTTTGCAATAAAGCAAAGGAAAACGTATTAACACTGTTACTCCCTTATCCAGTAATCCACGAAGCATTTAAGCCGTAAATTTTGGAAGTAAGCACTAGTTCTAAAGAGTTTCATCCAACTATTTTTTCATGCTCTCCCCCTGCTCCCTATGCGATGCACGATGCTGCAAAACATACATGATTACTGTAACGCCGTTTGACGTTCTTCGCATTATGGAAAATACCGGGAAAAAAGCGGAAGAATTTGCACAACTTTCGCAGGCACGCCTCTTAGGTTATGACCCCGATTTGACGTTGGACATCAAAAACGACCCCTGGTGCTATTTGCTTTCGTTCAAATCGCACCCGTGCATATTCCTTGGCAAAAACAACGTATGCAGCATCCACTCCTTTGCGCCGCTTTCATGCAGGCGTTATCCTTATACGGCGGAAAATTCAATCAACGCGCGCTTTTGCCCGTTTCCTTCAAAACTATTGTTCACACTTACCGGAGCGGACCGCCCGTATGAACCGATGAAAAAGGAAATTGAACTGACTAAGCAAATCGTAAAGGAATGGAACAAAAATCCAGGAACAAAAGAAAGATGCATGGAATTCCTGCTTGAGCAGGCAACAAGTAGATCAAAAGAAAGACGAAACTAAACACTCACGTAAAAAAGCACTCATGATAACTATTATAAACACTATTAGGCAAAGTTGAACATATTGTGTTGCCACGGTAGCTCAGCTGGTAGAGCACACCGCTGAAGTGTGTTGTGTGTCTTGAGTTTCGAGTTTTGATTCAAAATAACGCTCAAAACTGAAAACGCAAAACCCAAAACATCTCTGTTACGGTGGGGTCGCTGGTTCAAGTCCGGCCCGTGGCATCCTATTTATC
>CAYSWK010000008.1:33324-36406 GCA_964434735.1 Microcaldota archaeon
TCCGCTGATCGTTTCGCTGCACACCTCATCGCATCCGGTTTTCGGTTTTGCTGATCCGTTTATCATTTCCGATCTTCCGTTTTGGGTTTCCAGTTTTGAATTTCCCATTCTATCATTCATTACTGTTCACGTGAAATTCGCTTCAAAGGTTTCAACGCAACATGCGGTTTCCCTTTTTGCCTCAAAAGGAAAAAGGCAACGATCCCCAGAACAACCAGCGCGCCAAGCGCAAGCATAACAAGCGATGAATCATCCTTTGGCGCATCCTTCAATGCTTTTGAAAGCTCAAGCCCAAGCATCAACCCTTGCGCATACTCGCCGTTCTTATTATACGCCTCAATGCGTGAAAGCATTAACTTGAAACGCTCCTGGTTTTCCTTTGAAAAAGTATCTTTACGTGAATCAAAAAGAGAAGCAAGATTAAGCGCACTCTTTGAAGAAAGGTCTGCAATGTCCTTTTTGAACTGCACAAACTTCCCAACCGCTTTACGTGATTTGCTCATTTTATCGGAAAGTTCAAAAGTCGATGCGCCATCATTCGAAAGCGCCACTTGCGCATCACGCAAGGTTTTTCTTGAAGAAGAAGTATCGAGTGAACACAGCGTACGCAATGGCGTTTCCTGAAGCACACGACAGGTTGATTCATAAAATTGTTCAGCTGAAGAGTACTCACTTTCTATAGACCTAAATTCTTGCAGGAGGGTTTCGCGCCCGCCATTCGTTGAACCTTCTAAAACAACGCCCGTTAGAGTGGAAAGCGAATTCAAAAGCTCCGGAACATCCTCGATTGAACCGGAAAATTCCAACACCTTAAGCGCATTTTCAACAGGCAACGCTTCACGCGGATCGATGCTATTTGCCTTTATGGATTTCTTAAGCGATGAAAGCATTTCCGCGCTTTGCGAAAGAAGGGCCTTTACTTGCTTAGGCTCCCACTTTTTGTCAAGGGACTCAAGCGCATCAACGGCCAAAGGCACGGGAAGAGTCAATGCAGAGTCTATCGATTCGATGCGTTTTGCAACCGCGCGAACAAACGGATCATCAGGGGAATCGCGCATCGTTTCCATAAATGAAACAAGGCGGCCCTTTTCAGAATTGTACGTTGCATAAAGGGAATCGTACCTTGCCTTAAGGTTTGCCGTTTCCTGTTCCTCTTTGATAAGGGCATTACGCGCCTTTGAAAGCAATGCAAGCGCGTCTTTTTCTTGCAAAGCTGATAAGGCCTCAGTTACAAGAATCTTAACTGCCGAAGAATTAGTACGCGAAAGAATTTCGGTTGCCTGGGACTGAATGCTTGCATTTAACGAAGGAACCGTGTAACGCAACAGCATAATGGCAGGACGATCGACTGAAATATCTGACACGTCCGTTACATACTGAACTCCGCCTCCGGTGGGTTTTGAGAACACATGGCCGCTTTTTGAAAGAATCGAAATGTCCCTTGCACCAGCAGGCACGGGAAGCGCAACTGATGCTTTTGAAAGCTGAGTTTTAGCGACAACAGTAATTTCCTCATCAACAATTGCGCTTGCAAGCCCTGTTTCGACATGAGGCTCACCAAACGAAACAGAATACGCTTGTGCAAGTGTTTTTGATTCAACCATTCGATGCTTGCCCGGCTCAAGAACCCTGCGAGAAGAAGCACCGTCGATCTGGATTAAATCGGATGCAAACGCATACCGTGAGGGAACATCAAGCTCAAAGTCAGTTGTAATGGTCTGCAATGCGCTTGCATCAGGAGCCGCAACGATAACCTCCTCTTTCTTGAGAGTATGCGCAAAAATTGCCGTATGCTCAAACACAAGATCGATTGATTCGTAGGGTAAAATTTCAATCACGGTAATGGTCAGCACGCCCTTTGAAGTATCAACAAGGGAGACCCTGTTTCTTCCCTGCATAATATCTTGCGTAAGCCAACGTAAAGGGTACTTGAGTGGAATGGAAATGTCAAAATTCCTGCCTTGAGTATCTTGGGAATTGATAATTGAAACGCGCAATTGGGATTGCACGGGCGAGTCAAGCTCAAACAAAGGAACCTGCTCAACCGTCTGGAATTCGATTCCACCCCTAATGATATCTCCAATATTCTGGCCAAGGTCGGATTCAACCTCATCAAAAAGAGACTTGATTTCAACAAGGTGACCGACGGCCAAGGGAAGAATAAGGCGTCCTTCGGAATCAAAATACGAACTTTTTGAATTCATCATCTGGGCAAGGTCCTGGGTTTGTGACCCACCATACCTAATGGTTTTGAAAATGTTTATACGCACGGGTTCAAGATAACCATACTTAATGCGTGCAAGAAGAACAACCTGGTCTTGTATCCTTGCAAGAGCCTCAACCGAAGAAGGCGTCAACGGGTCTGTTGCCAAGGCATACTGGGCTTCAAGAGAATCAACAGGGAGGCCATCAATGCGTGCTGCGTCAAGAAGGGCACGAACTGCCAAAGACTGAGATTCAAGACTTGAAATTTCCGCTTGTGTGGGTTGAGTTGCACCCAACGCAGAATTAAGAAAACCTATTGCCTTACGGTATGCGCTGATGCGCTCACCGCGGGTCTTTGTTTCGTCTTGGGCGAGGGAAAGTGCCGCTTGCGCCTGTTCAACTGCAGATACGAAATCTCGCGAATTGACTGTGGCACGCTTAGCGTTTGCCTGTACCATAAGCTCTTCGGCCGCAGATGCGTGCGATGCTACAAGTGCATCGAGGTCTTTGTCAATCAAATCAAGCTCCTTGTCAATAGAACTGTAGGCCGTTCGTGCTTGCTCAAGGAACGAATAGGAAATTGAAAGGTGTAAACGCAATTTCTGTTTTTGGATTTGCTTTTCCTGTGAAAGAAGTGATTGCGCACGCTTAAGATTTTCAGTTACTGATTCGAACCGATCCGATAAAGGAACGTCGGAAGAAGGCCCGCTAATGGAAATGTCAGAAACGCCGTTGTTTGCAAGCAGCGCCGCCTTCGACTGAAGCAACTGGTCTTGGGCTGCAAGCTCAAGCTCAAGAACCAGAAGATCGGATTGTGCCTGAGAATATGCACTTGACAAACGTTCATTTTCAGTGCGTAATGCCGTTTGCGCACGTG
>CAYSWK010000008.1:36506-43738 GCA_964434735.1 Microcaldota archaeon
TAGGAAATGCAATCTTGGAAATTTAAGGGAGAGAAAATAGATTGAATACCATACGTAATTTCCGGGCTAAAAAACCCAGCACCACCAATTACGATCCCAGATACCGGATCAACAATTCCTGACTGTGCCCCAAGCATAAACGCAAGAAGCCTGCTTGAAAACGTCGCATTAAGTCCCTGCTGGCGAGAACTCCACGTATCGATGGAACGAATACATGCGTCCTTAGAAGCCAGGGTTTGAAGATAGAAGGATTTGGAGGCTAAGAGGGATTCTTGAGACTCCAAAAGAACTGATGAGGAATCGGTGGTGCCAAGGGAAAGCGAGTCAAGCGAAGGTTGAAAATAACCGGGCGACCATATTTCCTGGCCGTTAATTACAAGAATTGCGGGATTTGAATCAACCCACCCGGGGATTTCCCAAGGGAGTTCAAGCGAAGAAGCGGCATTCATTAACGAGAAAAAGCAAACAAAAAGAAAAACAATTCCAAGGGTTGATTTCATAGCATCCACCAACCCTCTAAATTAACTGTTAAGGCAAAGAAAATATAAATCTGACGTAAAAATGAGATTATTCGGATTCTGCCAGGTCTTTTTTGAGCTTCTCAAGTTCCTCATGCACGGATTTGTTTTTCTTTAACGGGTCTTTTCGTGCGATTTCCTCAAGCACCGTAATGCGGTTTCTGATGTTGGCCTTCATCTGTCCGAGTTGCTTTTTGGTCTTTCCCATAAACAACATTAGACTAGAATATCTTTAATCCCTTCCAAAGACATATCGTTCATGAACGCTTCAGAGCTTATGGCCCGCTGCCTTGAAAATGAATCTGTTGAATACGTTTTTGGCCTTCCGGGCGAAGAAAACATTGACTTGCTTGAAGCATTATACGGTTCAAAAATAAAATTTATTACAACACGGCATGAACAAGGTGCCGCGTTCATGGCGGATGTATACGGACGAATTAAACACAAGCCAGGAGTATGCCTTGCAACTCTGGGGCCGGGTGCATTGAATCTCACAACAGGGGTTGCGTCTGCAAATTTGGACCACTCACCTTTAGTTGCGATAACAGGGCAAGGATCCTCACAGGAACATCATTTGGAGCAGCACCAGTATATTGATGTTGTTCGTGCATTCCACCCCATCACCAAATGGAACGCAAAAATAAGCACCGCAAACATGATACCTGAATTGGTGCACAAGGCATTTGCAATCGCAAGCGTTGAAAAGCAAGGGGCGACACATCTTGAATTACCTGAAGACATTGCAAAAAAGGAAACAACGGGTGCACCGCTTCCAAAACGCGAGATTCCAAAAACCATAGCCGTTGATGAAGCGATTGAGGAAGCAGCTGAAGCGATAAATAACTCAAAATACCCCATTATATTAGCAGGAAACGGCGTGCTTAGAACGCAAAGTGCACATGCACTTCTTGAGTTTGTTGAAAAAACAGGAATCCCGGTTGCAAAAACATTCATGGCAAAAGGCGCCATTTCCTCAAAACATCCATTTTCAATAGGAAATATTGGACTTCAGGCACGAGATTATATTATTTGCGAGTTTGACCGTGCAGACTGTGTTATTACTATAGGGTATGACCGCGTTGAGTATTCTCCAAAATTCTGGAATTCGCGAAAGGACAAAACAATCATAGACATTGACACCCGTGCAAGCAGAAGCATTGATGAGTATTATAGTGTAAAAGGCGAACTGGTCGGCGACCTTGCGATTAACATGAAACGACTTGCACAAAAAATCTCAAAGCGTGCCGAATGGACGGCAAAAACAAAGGAAAAAATTGCAAGTGTGAAAAAGGATTACACACCTGGGTTTCCCATCAAGCCCCAGCATATCCTTTCCGCACTACGCAGTGCAATGAAGGATGAGGACATACTCGTTTCAGATGTGGGAATGCATAAATTGTGGATCTCGCGGCTCTTTGAAACATATGTGCCCAACACAACAATTATTTCAAACGGCCTCGCATCTATGGGAATTGCTTTGCCAGGTGCGATGGGTGCAAAATTGGCAAAACCCGAATCGAATGTCGTTTCGATTTCTGGCGACGGCGGATTCATGATGAACATGCAAGAGCTTGAAACTGCAAAACGGCATAACATTCCGGGAGTACATATTGTCTGGACAGACCAGCACTACGGTATGATAAAATGGAAACAGGAACGGGGGCACAAGAACGTTTTTGGCGTCAATTTCTCAAACCCTGACTTTTTAGGAATTGCAAAGGCATTCGGGATTGACGGATACCGCGTGGAAAAGCATACGGAACTTGAAGATGTGCTTAAAACTGCACTTGCCTCAGGAAAACTATGCCTTGTTGAAATACCTGTCGATTATTCTGAAAATGCAAAAATGGTTTCAAGCAACATGGTCTGTGAGATGTAATTAACAAAATGGTAACCATTAAAAAACAACCTCAATAACGAATTGTATTGAGAGGGGAAATTATGCACAGATTAGCCGTATCAGTAAGAAAAATTGAAAAACCGCTTACGCGCTGGCCACGGGATGGAAAATCATTCGAAACTGAAAAATTCAATAGACTTCCGCCTGAAGAACAGTTCTTCTTACGTGCAGATGTACTTGAATGCGGCTTGCCCGTATTGTATGTTGTCGATGGAACAGGAAGTGTTCAACGAGATTTTTATACGATTCCTGGGGCATCACGAACACCCCCTCCAGTAAGCGGAACGGAATTCCAAGGATTGGGAATGACCAGCCTGACGGAAGATGGCCCAACCGCTCATATTGCAACACTCATAAAAGAACGGATAACGGTAAATGGCGGTGCGACAGTCAAGGGAGACCGCGCAACAAGAATATACTGTCGAAGCGTGCCCCATATAGAAGACGGTGCAGTAATAGGCGCCCAACTGCTTCATCTTGAATTTGAAATAGATTATCGAAACGCGCTCCAAGGAACGCAGGCAGACCGCCTCTTTACCATTGATATTAAAGGTGACGAGATACGCGGAGCGTATCGGTATTTTTCCCGAGTAAACTCCGTAGAAGCTACGCTAGAATTTAACATCGATGCTCAAGGAAACATACAAGATGTTGGGTCAAAACGCTTCAGAACGGATTTTGGGATGCGTCCTTCCATAGCTCTACTTGAGTATGCAGAAACGATAAAGGCAATTCTTGCATGCACAAAACTAACAAAAGTCCCGGACATTAGGGAAATTATAAAACTAACCCAAAAACCAAACCATACGCCGGATGAACCAATCCCTAAACCGGAACAGCTCGTATTGGAAGGAATTTTAACCCGCCCACAAGGATATCCGATACTATATTCAAGGTAACTAGCGGCGGAATCAACGCCCCCTCTTTTTAATTTTCCCTTTTTTAGTATGGTATGCACGCAAAAGTCAAAAAAATCATTGACGACATCAAATCAATCAAAATCCAAGGAGCACGAAATATCGCACGTGCGGCTGTAGACGCATTCTATCTTGAGACAAATTATTCAAAGGCAAAGGACGTAAAGAAATGCCTTGCCGAACTTGGAATTGTGGAACGCGCACTCATCCAATCGCGGCCAACCGAACCGATGATGCGAAACATGCTTGCAAACCTAAGCAAAATGGCTCTTGAAAACATTCGACAAAATTCAAAACCGACAGTCAAACTTCTCAAGGAAGCAGTACGGAAAACGCACGCCGAACTTGTTGCACGTATGAATGAGGATGGAAAAAGAATGACGGAGTACGGTGCAAAAATGATACAAAATGGCGCCATAGTGGTTACGCACTGCCACTCCTCATCAGTGACGAACATCCTCAAAAAAGCTCACGAAAATGGCATCAAATTTAAAGTGTATAATTTTGAAACGCGCCCACGATATCAAGGAAGAAAAACCGCAGAAGAACTTGCAAAAGCAGGAATTGACGTGACACTGTCAGTTGATGGTGCAATGAACATGATTATGAAAAAGGCAGATATCGTGCTTGTTGGCGCCGATGCAGTCACTGCGCGTGGAGACTTAATCAATAAAGTTGGCACAAGCACACTTGCGCACGTTGCACGGATGCATGATGTTTCATTTTACTCGTGCGCAGAATTGTTCAAATTTTCAACCGCAACGCTTGAGGGAAATCTAGAAACGATTGAAGAACGGGATCCAAAAGAAGTTTGGGAAAAACCGCCTAAAAAAGTAAAAATACTCAACCCGGCGTTTGATGTAACAGCTGCTCGATATATCACAGGGTACGTAACTGAAGTAGGAGTCATACCCTCAACGAGCTTTTTCACTATCGCAGCACAAAAATTAGGGTACCAAGTTGTGGGGAAATCATATGCTTAAAGAAGGGGACAAGGCACCTGAATTTACACTCAAGGACCAAAACGGGAAACTGCATTCGCTTTCAGAGTACAAGGGAAAAACAGTTGTGCTCTATTTCTACCCAAAGGACGATACTCCTGGATGCACGATTGAAGCATGCAAATTCAGAGACTCGACCCTTGAGTTCTCAAAAAAGAACGCGGCAATTATTGGAATAAGTAAAGATGATGAAAAATCACATGCAAATTTTGCAAAGAAATTCGGCCTTCCTTTTGTTCTCCTCTCTGACCCGCGCATGGAAGTGATAAAGGCATATGGTGCCGCAAAGGAAAAAAGCATGTTCGGGAATACGTTCCTTGGAATCAAACGATGCACCGTTATTATTGACGAAAAGGGAAACGTAAAGCAAATCTTCTGGGACGTTAACCCTGAAGGGCACGCAAAAGAAATACTCGCTTTGCTCTAAAACCGACACGGATTTAACCCCTTTTCTACAAGAAGATACCTGATTTTCATGACTACTACTCTCAAAGGAACTCCTAAATTGAAAGAAGGTCTTGCACAAATGCTTAAAGGCGGAGTTATCATGGACGTGACAACTGTTGAACAGGCACAAATTGCACAGGAAGCCGGCGCAGTTGCGGTCATGGCATTGGAACGAGTGCCGGCAGATATCCGTGCGCAAGGAGGAGTCGCACGTATGAGCGACCCAAAAATGATTATTGCAATTAAAAAAGC
Source organism: Microcaldota archaeon (assembly GCA_964434735.1). Classification (GTDB taxonomy): domain Archaea; phylum Micrarchaeota; class Micrarchaeia; order Anstonellales; family Bilamarchaeaceae; genus CAYSWK01. The sequence continues at coordinate 41,542 of CAYSWK010000008.1, forward strand.
AGTCACTATCCCGGTCATGGCAAAATGCAGAATTGGTCACTTTGTCGAAGCGCAAGTGCTTGAAGCGATAGGAATCGATTTTATAGATGAAAGCGAAGTATTAACGCCTGCAGACCCGTTTGACCATGTTGACAAGAAAAACTTTACAGTTCCATTCGTATGCGGCGCAATTGATTTGGGGCAGGCACTAAGAAGAATCAATGAAGGTGCGGCAATGATCCGAACCAAAGGCGAGGCAGGTACGGGAAACATTATTGAAGCAATCAGGCACATCAAAACGATTGCAAAAGAAATTGAACAGCTTAAAGGAATGAATGATACTGCGCTTACTACGCGTGCAAAAGAAATGCGCGTTCCAGTTGAACTGGTAAAAAAGACAAAGGAACTTGGAAGATTGCCAATAGTTAATTTTGCTGCCGGAGGAATTGCAACACCTGCAGACGCTGCCCTTTGTATGCAGCTTGGATGTGACGGCGTGTTTGTAGGCTCAGGAATATTTAAGTCGGAAAATCCAAAGAAAACCGCAAAGGCAATTGTTGATGCGGTGCATCATTTCAACAAGCCAAAGGAGATTGCAAAAATTTCCGAAGGGCTTGGAAGTGCGATGTCTGGGCTTGAAACTGCAAAACTCGAAACTCGCATGGCCGAACGGGGAGTCTAAAGCTACAATTTTCTACTGTCATACGCCCAATGCAAAAGTGCCTGGCGCTGCTTTCTTCGGCAATTTTCATCCCCTTTTTCACAATGTTTTTTGATTTGCCCAATATGGCGACGAATTGCCTTCCACCGTTTTATCTGGCGTTCATCATCCGGACCTCTGCGTCCCAAATAATACCTGCAGTACCATTGGAACCAGCCGCGCGGATCCTCTTTGTAAATCCAACCCTTTGCTTTCCAATAGGAAAGTGGAGTTGAGGCATTGACACGAAAATAATTCAACTCAGGGTCATGGCGTTCATGACAAAGCTTTGCTTTTGAAAACCAGTCTTTGGGGAATTCCTTTTGGCAATCAGTCATATACTTGCCGCCAAAAACACCAAGGGCAAGCATTTCTTTTGGAGTTAATTCAGGCTTAAAGTCCGGATGAAACTGTTTGCCTACAGGTTCCGTAAGGAAGTAAATGTACTCCTTTTGCATGAGGTCGTTAACAATAATTTTCTTTTTCACAAAAACCAAACGGGAAGTAGGATTAAATCCCTTTTTAATGCTAAAAAGGCGGCAATAAAATATGCATGCATTATTACTCATTTGGAGATTTCATGATCATCGGACTTACGGGTGAAAACTGCGCAGGAAAAGGAACGGTTTTGGCATACCTTGAAAAAAAAGGATTCTACGCGCTCTCACTATCGGACATCATACGTGAAGAACTCAAACGTGAAGGAAAAGAGTTAACCCGTGAGAATTTAATTGCAAAGGGGAATGCGCTTCGTGAAAATAACGGGCCCGCAGTGCTTGCCAAAAAGACTGCTGAAAAACTTGATCCCAACCGAAATTATGTCATTGACTCAATAAGGAACGAATCCGAAGTGAATGAACTCAAGAAATTGCCGAATTTTTTCCTCTTCTATATTACGGCAGAACAGGAAATACGGTTCAAAAGAATGAAAGAACGAGCACGGATTGGGGATGCAAACACCCTTGATGCGTTCAAGGAACTTGAAGCGCTTGAAAAGAAAAACCAAGACAAAACAAAACAAAGCATCGAAGATACTGTAAAGCATGCAAACAAGAAGATCGAGAACAATGCGGATTTTGAATATTTGTACGACGCTATTGACAAGGCACTTTCACAAGTGTCAAGCGAGTTCAAGCTCACACGCCCTTCGTGGGATGAATATTTCATGGGAATTGCAAAAGTCGTAGCATCCCGAAGCAACTGTGTAAAAAGAAAAGTTGCGGCAGTCATTGTGAAGGACAAACGGATCATCAGCACGGGGTACAATGGAACGCCGCGTGGAGTTAAAAACTGCTCAGAAGGCGGATGCGCACGATGCAACTCATTTGCAAAAAGCGGAACTGCGCTTGAAGAATGTGTATGTTCCCACGGAGAGGAAAACGCAATAGTACAAGCCAGTTACCATGGTGTTTCATTAAAAGGCGCAACGCTTTATTCGACCTTTTCGCCCTGCTTGTTATGCACAAAAATGATACTCAATTCGGGAATCGCCGAAGTCGTATATAATGCGGAGTATAC
>CAYSWK010000009.1:0-38775 GCA_964434735.1 Microcaldota archaeon
GAATAATGAGGGTCTTTCAATTTTTCCAAAAGAACGAAATAAGTCTTTTCAAGCTCCTTGGCCTGCTTGATGAAAACGATTTTAGTTGAATCGATCTTGATCCTTGATTTTATGATGGGAAGAACTTCCTCGTCTGCCGCACCGTCGGTTACGAGCATCGCTGACGTGGGGTTGAATTCCTTAATTACCTTGTCAAGCTGCTGGGCGATACGGCTATCGGCAGCATAACCGAGTTTCTTATCTCCGGTAAGTGTAACTACTTCTGCAGCTTTTCCTTTTTCAGTAAATTCGTCCTTAAGCTTGACTGCATAAAACATCGTGTTTGCATCCGGATCTTCGGGGTCTGCAAGCGCAAGTGCTGTTGCGGCCTCGATATTCTTATCTCTGCCTATGATCGGTCCGGCACACTTCGCTTTTTCATACGCATCGTTATCGCGATCAATGCATATGACGAGAATCGGTCGCTGCATGGGTTTTATATACCCTACTCATATTAATATATTTTGCTTATTTCTTTAGACGGAGTGTTAATCATGTCCAAGAGAGTTTTGCCCGGCGACCATTTAGGAAACGCACTTGAGCTTGCCAACGGCAAAAACGTCATAAACGAAAATGACGAATTATATGCGCTCGTTAGCGGCGACCTCAAGCAAAATGAACGTGACGTAGACGTTGAGCCACGCAAAAAAATCAGCCAACTTAAAGAGGGCATGCCAATGGTGTGCCTGGTTGAGGAAGTGCTCGAAAGCAAGGCATTCTTAGTATGTGTGCCTGAACACCCTGGAGAAGAAAGAACGCTTGGAGAAGTCGACGCATTCCTTCCCGTAAGCAATATTCGCAAAGGATTCGTAAAAACCATTCGCACTGAATTGGCAGCCGGCGATATCGTCCGTGCGCAAATCGTATCAACAAAACCCGGAGTTGAGATGTCAACAGTTGAAGACAACATGGGAGTTTTGGTTGCGTTTTGCAGACGCTGCCGCGTCCGGATGGATTTAAAAGGAAATTTGTTTGAATGTTCCTCATGCAATACAAAGGAGAACCGCAAGGTTGCTCCTCTTTAAAGGTTATACTATGGAAGTTTCAATTCTTACCAACGACAAAAAAACGCTTGAATTTGGAGTAAAGGGTGTAGACAACTCAGTCATGCAATTAATTGCAGAAAGGCTTAATGACAGGTCTGAAGTCACATTTGCTGCATACAAGTTGGACCACCCTGTCCTTGGAACGCCCACAGTCATCGTACAGACAAAAAAGGGTTCACCCCTTGATGTTGTTCTTGAAGTGCTTGAAAGTATCCAAGGAGACGTTTCAAAACTCAAAAAACAGTTTGAATCAGCATAGCGTGATATTTTGCTGCTTGACGACATAAGAAAGTGGCAATACCAACTGATCATACTTGGAATTACGCTTGGACTCTATGTTATTGTGATTAGCCTTAAGGATCCGGGGCTTTCGTTTGTTGCGACTGTGCTTGGCATGTTAATGGTGCTTGAACTCATCACATTCGTAGGGTTTGAAGTCACCAACGGCGCAAAAAGCAACGGCTGGAAACATGAAATTGTAGATACAATTGTTGCAATTATCGCGGCGATTGTAGTCTGGTTTGCATTATGCTTTTTCCTTAATACGTCTTCTCCCATTTCAGCAGTCGCAAGCTGCTCAATGCTTCCAAACCTTGGACGCGGAGATATGCTGCTCGTGCAAGGCGCACCAATAGATGCATACGAGCTAACAATGACTCCTGCTGAATTCGCGGCACTTTCCAACATACAAAATACGCAAATCAAGTTGTCAAACGGCTCAACTGAAACAATACGCGGCTCATTATTTAGCACCTGTTATCGCGCAGACTCAAAAAATACATACGTCATCAATACTCCCCTTTGCACCGAATTCCACGCAAACCCAAGCACCATACACGAAATTCGCGGACCGCTTGAATTTGAATTTTCATCATGTGCAGTTAAAACAGCACAAGGAGACCGCAAAATGCCTTGTGTTACGTCTGTTACGTTCAAAGACAAACGATACATCCCTGATTTAACGCATGATATAGTTGTATACCAACCTCAAAAAAATGATTTGTATAGGCGTGTGGGGGACATCGTTCATCGAGCGTATTTCAAGATTTCCGTAACGGATGGTTCGAAGTACTACCTCACAAAGGGAGACAACAACAACGTCTTTGACATACAGGTATTTGATGAAAAAACCCTTCAAGGAAACGCACCGGTACCGATAGAAAATACCAAGGGAAAAATTGTTTTCAGCGTTCCATACCTTGGATACGTACGATTATTTTTAGGGGGAATATTCCAGGATCAACCCCAGTGCTTTACACAATTAACTTATCCGCATGCGTAATCGGATCAACGGATCGTTCCCAGTCTCCCTGCTCCATTAATCGTTTCCGGTCTTGAGTTTTCAGTTTTGAAATTTTGGTTTTGAGTTACGTTTGAAAAATAGTAAAAACAAAAAATTAAACCTTCATCTTTTCCATGAGCTTCTTTTTCTTAGGGCCATCCTCAAGTGCAGCATCAAGAACGTCATTAATGGTTTTAACAGGCACAATGCGCACCTTGTCCTTTATTTCCTTTGGAAGGTACACGTCATCAAGGTTTGAAAGCGGAATAATAACCTGCTCAATTCCTGCCTCTGCCGCAGCAGTAATTTTACCATTCACGCCGCCAATAGGAAGGACGCTCCCTTGGACATCCAATGAGCCCGTCATTGCCGTATTTTGTTTTACAGGAACATCCATAAGTGAGGAAATAATGCCCAGTGCGATTGCAATACTTGCCGAATCGCCTTCAACCCCTTCGTATGTCTGGAGGAATTGAACATGAACGTCCTTTTTCTCAACGTCCGTATTCAAGTGTTTCTTGACAACTGCTGAAACGTTTTCAACTGCCTCTTTTGCGATGGTCCCCAGTTTTCCGGTTGCAATAACCTTGCCGCCCGATTTTGAACTGCTTGGGACGACTTCAGTAACTACTGGAAGCACCAAGCCGCTTGAAGTGTCGTTTCCAAGGATTGCAAGACCGTTTACACGGCCGATTGCGCTTCCTGAAATCATGAGTGTTTGGTATTCGCGTTTTCGCTCAGCTATTTTTCGTGCAAGCTGGGACTCAACGGATAAAAATACCTTCTTTGCCTCAAGCACATGCTCGCGGTCAACCAAGGTTGCGTTTTTTTCACGCGCAATGTCACCTGCTGCGCGCACCAAGCCGCCAAGCTCACGTAAACTAAGCGAAATACGTTTTTTACGCCCTGCCATGCGCTTTGATTCCTCAAGAACTTCAAAAACAGCTTCGTACGTAAAATGCGAGATGCGCTTATCACGCCTTACTTCCTGGGCAACGAATTGCGCGATCTTATCCTCATTTTCCTCATTTGCATTGATGCTATCATCAACATACACTTCATAACCAGCACCGCGAATACGCGAACGAAGTGCAGGATGTATTGCCTGCATATCGGGTAAATTGCCGGCCGCAACCAAAACAAAATCAGTTGGTGCGGGTTCTGTTTTAATGAGCGCACCGCTTGACATCTCGCTTTGCCCCGTAATGGAATACTTCTTCTCTTGCATTGCAGTAAGAAGCTCCTGCTGCCAGTTGGGTTTCAAGGATGCAATTTCATCAATAAATAAAACTCCCTTATTTGCTTTCTGGATAGCACCCGATTCAACCCGTAAATGCGCAGGGGTGCCAAGGCCTCCCGATTGCAACGGGTCATGTTTTACGTCGCCAAGCAATGCGCCTGCACGAGTACCTGTCGCATCGACAAAAGGCGCAATGCGATTTTCAGAATTATCAACAATAAGTTTTGCAGGTGCAGGAAAATCCATAGGTCCCATGCGCCTTGAAAGGCCTGCGGTTGCGTTTGAAAGAACAATAAGAAAACCGATTCCAAGAAGAATTGCAATCAAAAACCACTTGGTGTCTGAATCAATTTGAGTGAAAAATGAAACATACAAAAGGATAGCCCCAATGGCAACAAGTATAAAGGTCGGGTTTATCATCTTGGGGTCTTCGGAAACTTTTTTCTCATTGACAATTCGTCTTCCAAGGCCGATAAGCAATGAATTTGCGATTTTATCAGGAGACTTGGCAAATTTCTCAATATCGTGAAGTTCCTTTGGAGTGTAATATTTTATGAAATCCTTGTTCTTCTTGAGATACTCAACTGTTGGAAACGTCCGTACGGTCCGTATAAGTGGCTGATTTTCATTGTTTGGATTTGGATATACAAGAACATCTTCAAGCTCCTCAACCGGAAGCAGTTCTGCCATTGCGCGCGCAAGCATGCTTTTGCCCGTTCCTGGCGGCCCGATAAGAAGTACGTTACGTTTTTGCTGCGCTGCCTTCTTGATGATTTCAACTGCTTTTTCCTGGCCGATAATCTGGTCAATCAAACGTCCTGGAACAGGAATTTCTTCAGTCGTCTTGAATTTCTTCAACATACCACCTGGACATCCGTGCATGCCATACGGGGAGCATACAACGACCCGTACAGCGACGGGGCCTTCTCGAATGCTAGAAGCTTATCCGATAGGAGTTTATAAACGTTATCCGCAACGAGAAACCCCCTGACGGGAAGTTTAACGTTTCCAACTATCTCGTATGCCTCGTTTGATTCGACGCCAAAATCTCCTGTCGTTGGGTTTGCGGTGTGCAACCCGTGAATCGACTCAATAACAAGAAGTGAACCCTCAAGCTCATCCTCAAAAGAGGAATAGGTTCCAGAAGGGATTTCAAGATACGTGCTTGAAATATGGGGAGGGGACTCATACCCGATACGCGAGCATGAACCGCACTGTTCAAAGGATTTTTTGGAACGGGATGCCTCCACCCTGTCCATCAAAATCGAGCCGACGGCCCCCCGTGTAACTAAGGATTTTTTGTACGACCCCACGCCCTCATCATCAAACGGACGGGGAACGGCATGTTCAAGAAGAGGATTTTCATACAATGAAAAAAGTCGCGAGAATTTCGTGGGCGAATTCAAATGTGAAACTCCCTTTCGGATGCGATCCGCATGAAACGAATAGGACAAAAGCTCAATAAGGCCTTCGAGGGCACGAATTCCAAAAACAACGTGACCATATGTTTTTTTCGAAGGTTTTCCCGCAGACTTCATTTCAAAGGCACGCTGCGAAATTGTTTTTCCAAAATCATACGGATCAGATATAATCCCTGTACCGTAAAAATGATCGCTGCTTGAACCTCCGTCACACAAGCTTTCCGCATAGATCGAAAACTGGTTTTGAGAGTATTCCGCCTCAAACGAAGGGTTCTGTATTGAAACCTGTGAAAAGTCGGTTTGCGCAACAATGCGCATCTGGGACGTTTTGGTTGCTATCCCCCGTGCCACCTCATCGACAATTGACTTGAGATCCCGTTCATCGCATGCAAGCGGCTTTATGCTGCGGCCTGATTTGGGCCGTTTTGTTGGGAATGAAAAGTCAAGCGCATCTGAGTACTGTGCGCATCGCTTTGCATACTCAATTGTTTTTTGCACGTCCTCTTTCTTTTGGCAAAAGGAGAATCCGATTTTTTTCGAATCGTATACGCGTACGCCAAACCCCTTATCTTTTGATGCACTGGCATCCTTAATGTCACTATTCACCCGTTCAAGTGAAATGGAATCGGAATTTTCAAAAAATATCTCGGTATCCATATGCCCCTTTTGCACGCATGAATTTAATATATGCGTACAAAAAAACTCCATGCGCATCTTCCTTGCAATCCCGATCCCACAAGAAATAAAGGAAAAACTTGCACGCGTTTCAATGGAGCTTCCAAATGATGTTCGACGCGTTGCGCCTTCCAATTACCATATTACCCTGAAATTCTTTGGAGAAATAAAAGAGGCCGAAGTCCAGGAAATAATCAAAAAACTAAAAATTATCCAGTTCCAGCCCTTTACGCTTGAAGTACAAAGGCTTGGGACATTCCCCTCTGAATCGTACGTACGGGTCGTCTGGGCGGGTACCGAAGGAACCGGGCTTGAAAAAATTATGGAATCTGTTGATGCGCTCTTTTCAGGGGCAAAAGAATCGGTCGGCCATATCACGCTTGCACGTGTTGAGAAAACACATGACTGGAAACCGTTGCTTTCAAAATACAAGGACGTTTCGTTTGGAACGTTTGAAGTAAACGAGATAGTTCTTATGAAAAGCGAGCTTGGCCCTGCAGGTGCGAAATATTCGGTAATGGAAACAATCAAATCAAATTCAAGCGTCTCTTAATTGATACTAGGATTAGCGCGAAGAACGTCCTTACAAAAAAATTGATTACTGTCGCAGGCATTGGTTAGTACTGAGACCTGCGACCTTACAGTCCGATGCAAGAAATACTGGGAAATATAAATAAAGAGGTTTGCAAAAGAAAAACAAGCGCTTTGGCCGGGATTCGAACCCGGGTCGGGAGAGTGACAGTCTCCTATGCTAGACCACTACACTACCAAAGCTTAAGCTACCGATACAAAATCAGCACTACACATTACGCATGATTATCTTTATAAATGCTTATCATCCCTTATAGGTAAATGGGTATTTTATGAAGAGCTCCACCCATAGGACTGCTTTAATCAGCGTCTTTGACAAAACAGGAATCGTCGAATTTTCAAAAGGCTTGGTCGAACTCGGGTTTACCTTAGTCTCAAGCGGAGGCACGGCAAAGCTCCTTAGTTCAAGCGGAATTTCCGTTAAGGAAGTGTCTTCAGTAACCGGTTTTCCTGAGATGATGGAAGGGCGCGTAAAAACATTGCATCCCAAAATCCATGGCGGAATCTTGGCAGACCGAAGCAAAAAATCCCACCTTGAGGATGCAAAGAAAAACGGGATTGAACTTATCGACCTTGTTGTCGTAAACTTGTATCCGTTTGAGAGCACCATATCAAAACCAAACGTTTCTCTTGAAGAAGTAATTGAGAATATTGATATCGGCGGCCCAACGCTTATCCGTTCCGCTGCAAAAAATTATGCGCATGTAGGAGTAGTAACCTCGTCCTCCCAATACGAAAAAGTACTTGCCGAACTTAAGGAAGGTGCACTCACCAAAAAAACCAAGGAACGCCTTGCGGTTGACGCATTTGAACATGTTGCGCATTATGACGTCATCATAGAAAAGGAGCTTCGAAAACGATTCAGCGTCGAAGGAACTCCACAATACCTTAACCTTTCATACGTAAAAAAGGAGGATTTGCGTTATGGTGAAAACCCCCACCAGTCGGCAAGCGTCTATACTGAAAACAACTTTTCAGTAACTGCGGCAATCAACGCAAAACAACTGCAAGGAAAGCAAATGTCATACAATAATTATTTGGATGCAAATGCCGCGCTTGAATTGCTTAAAGAGTTCGATGAACCAACTGCCGTCGTAGTAAAACACAACAATCCTTCAGGAGTTGCATCGGATTCAAACATACTTTCGGCATACAAAAAAGCACGTGCAGTTGACCCGGAAGCTGCATTTGGCGGAATCGTAGTTGTAAACCGTGAAGTGGACAAACTATTGGCCGAAGAAATTATTTCAAAATTCGTTGAAATAGTCATGGCACCTTCTTTCTCAAAAGAAGCACTCGAAGTATTTGTTCCAAAGAAAAACGTGCGTGTGCTTGAACTGGGCGAAATTAAACGCGCAAAGGTAAAGAAAGTTGATTACCGATCAATTAACGGCGGAATTCTCATGCAAGATAGAGATACGGAAGTCTACTCGGAACTCAAAACGATTACCAAACGCCAACCCTCAAAGCAGGAAATGGAAGATCTGGTGTATGCATGGAAAATTGCAAAGCACGTAAAAAGCAATGCAATAGTCTTGGCAAAAAACCACCAGGCAATCGGAATCGGTGCAGGACAAATGAAGCGCATCGATGCTGAAAAACTCGCAGGTTGGGTTGCAAAGGATTATTCAGGGCCTGAAAGCCTTAAGGGCTGCGTGATGGCGTCGGATGCATTCTTTCCATTCAGAGATGGAATTGATTATGCTGCCAAATTAGGAGTAGTTGCAATCATCCAACCCGGCGGCTCAATCAAGGATGAGGAAGTCATCAAAGCTGCAGATGAGCATGGAATCGCCATGGTTTTCACAGGAATGAGGCACTTTAGGCATTAACTCCTTAGAACAATCAGATCATCGCGATCCATACAATTTCAACCTAGGTACATGCTCCATCTTGAGTTCTGCAATCGTCCCGTTCCCCGTATCAAACGAACGGAAATTCGCCAACGAGGAAACGAGCGAGCAGAGTAGTACGTTAAACACGCCGTAGTGGGTCACGATTGCAATATCCCCTTTCTTTTCGTACGTACGCACAAGACGATTGAACTCGGGGACTGCCCGTGCCTGGACATCGGAAAGGCTTTCACCTTTGGGAATAGGATTGTTTTGGGGATCAAAATGCCAGCCCTTCCATTCTTCGGGAAACTGCTTTTGAATATCCATTTCGGTTTTCCCATGCCACGCGCCGCAATCCAATTCCCTAAAGTGCTTGTTTTTCTGGACTTTAACTTTTGAGATTTTTGATATAGCATCAGCAGTTTGCATGGTACGCCTAAAGGGACTTGCAAACAGCGCATGCAATGGCCGTGAAATAAAAAATTCTGCAACCGATTCCGCTTGGATAAAACCTTCAGGACTTAATCCTGTGTCTTCCTCTTCCTTGCTTGAATAAAGACGCTTTTGGTTTGCAATTGATTGGCAATGGCGGACAAGATAAACGGTTTGCATAAAAGGTAAACGAAGATTAGGAATAAAAACTCAAAACCCAAAAACTGGAAACTGGAGACTGAAGACAGGAAACGATTAGGTTCAGTTGATCAGGATAAGAATAGTGAGAATTGTCTAAAGGATTGAAAAAACCAACTATAAGAAATGCATAAATGGTTTTTTAGTGAGGGGCATAGCCTGCCTTCTGTATCTCGTTCCCATTAGACTTCAGGTACACCTGTTACCAAATTGCACCTGCTGCAGTATGAGTGCAGAGCGGCCAAAGGCCTTGCTGGATCGTAGCACGGAAACCCGTCCGTTTCATCGGACTCTTGCGAGTACGTATCGTTTCTGTTACGGATTTCGAAGCCTTAAACCTCTTTCGCGCTCCCCAGGGCAGAGCTTCCTCACATGACGAGCATGCGTAGGGAACGTCCCCTCACTAAAAGATATTGAGAAACTAAGGTAATTTAAGGTTTTACTTATGAGTTGTTAGTATGCCAAAACTGGTTATTTTCGACTTCGACGACACGCTTGTCCATCTTGAGGTTGATTGGAAAGGCGTGGCTGAAAAACTCTCCAAACTGACCCCAAGCTCAGACAAGGGAGATTGGGTCGTATCAAAGGCAAACGCGCTCATAAAAGAAGGAAAAAGAAAAGAAGCATTTGCAATAGTTGACAAGGCAGAAGAAGATTGCATTGCACGAAAAGCATATGTGCCATTCCCAAATATGCTTGCGCTTATACCCCAATTGTATTTGGCAGGATACAAAATCGCAATCGCTTCAAGCAACTCATCAAAAACAATAAAGAAAATACTTGAATTTGAAAAATGTGCGCAATACATTTCATTCGTGTACGGTCGTGAGGAAACGGAACTTTTGAAGCCCCACCCCCATCAGCTCAATGCGATTCTTCAAAAAACAAAAACAAACAAACAGGACGTACTGTTCATAGGCGACAGCGAAAACGACACGGGTGCGGGAAAAGCGGCAGGGATTGAAACGGTGCAAATCCGTCCAAACAACGAGCAGGATGCAAAAAGAATAGGGCTTCGTTTGCTTGCACAAAAGAAAAAATACACCTACCTGCTCTCACTAGGCTCAAACCTTGGAAACAAACGACTCAACATTTCAAAAGCAATTGAGACGCTTAAACAATTCCTCATCGTTTCCAAAACATCATCATTCTACAAAACCGCACCGATGTACAATACCAAGCAACCGGCATTCTACAATTTGTGCATTGAAGGATATGGATATATGGAGCCAAAAGAACTGATTGAAAAATGCCTTGACATTGAAAATTCCCTTAAGAGAACGCGTGATCCAAACGACCGGTTCGGCCCAAGAACAATCGATATAGATATTGTTGCGGCATACGATTCAAACGAAAAAGAGATACTTCAAAACTCACCATCGCTTGTACTTCCCCATCCGCGGTTTTCAGAAAGAGGATTCGTATTAGTTCCCTTGCAGGAAATAACAAAAAGAACGATAAGAAACAAATCTCTTGATGAATACGTAACTAAAGAAAATCAAAAAGGAATAGAAAGGCTTAGAGGCGCGCCAAAGCTTTGAGGGGCCTTCGAAGCTCATAGGGATCAATTCCCTGACGTATTGATGCGAGTATGCCTGCCGCCTCCCAATAATTTTCCGCAACAAAAATGTTTTTCATACGCAAATGTTTGGGAGTGACATTCATAACTGTCTTATTTTCCTTAACTGCGATGAGAGGGATTCCTAATTTTTGTGCGGCAAGCGCAGGGATGCCACCCATGCACGAGTATGGAAGGACAATTGCACCGAGTGAATGGACCGTAATGTCGTTTGCAGATGCAAGATGCATCGGCACAAGGCGCGGTGCCCTGCTCAATCCCTGCAACACGCATCCAAGGTATGCGGGCCCCATTGCCTCAGCGCCTGCACGCGCATCGATAATGCCTGAAAACAATTCCTTCTTGATTTCCTTTTTTGAAACGATGGGTGCATGAGCGCAAGGGATCATAAATTCACGTGAAATCAAATGGGAAAGAATTGCTTCCGTACCTCCATACGGATTTGGAAGTTTGCCTTTGAAGTAAAGGGAAAGGTCCTTCATGGAAACGTCAATATGCGCACAAATGGCAAGCGAATCTGCGCCCTCTTTCAGCATATGCCGTGCCGCATCAAGAAGCGTCTTTTCATCATCAACCTGGCCTGCAAATGCCCCTTGTTGCGTTTTAATGGCACGTGCACCGATTGACTTATGAGTAACGTGATAGCCAAGGATATTCGCACCTTTTACTGACCTGATCGCATTAATAGTATTTATCGCAAGGTCATGCCCGGATTTGTCCATTCCTCGGTCCAGAATGACACCGATCTTGTTTCCTAAACTTTCGCGCAATGCAAGCTTTCCTTGCAAAAATGAATCAAGGGAATACCCTTCAACATAGAGGGCATTAGCACTTGCAAGGTTAAGGGAAACGCCATTAACGACATTGGGATGAACGATGATTTTATCGCAAACGGATGCGAGCACGTTTGTTGCAGGCGTAGCATCGCCTTCATACCCTCCAATAGCCGCTTTTACTCCCGTTGGAACGATATGGACTGCACAAAACATCATTTCACCCTGCTTACGGCCAGGTAAAGCGAAGACCCGCTTGTTTTCTCAATAAAAAACCTGAGCACGGAAAACTTGTTTTTCTTAAAATAAGAATGGATGAAATCAAGGAGCTTTTCAGGAGATCCCTTGTACGTTACTTTTACCCGTTCAGTAATGATCATAGAAAACACGCTATGATGAGATTAAAAAACTCTTCTATGGAATACTTGTACCATATAGCCCCGTAGTCTAGTGAGCTTTTTGCGTATTTTTACAAGCAACGAGTTTAGACAACGGTCAAGGATAGCGGGTTCTGGCCCCGCTGACACCGGTTCGAATTGCCAGGAACCTACGGTTCCTATGCCAACCTCCCTTTTTGGGAACGAAAATCCGGTCGGGGCTATATTTTTCTTGTTATTTGTTATCTACAACATAAAAAAGTGCAAAGCAAGAGGCATGTTTATAATATTTTTTGGAGATAAACTGCCGTGCAAAATTCTCAAGAAGCGAATTCTACTAGAAACCATGCCGGCCTTGAACAGGAGTCATGGGAATCGCTTGCTCAGATGACATTGAAATTCAACACTGAGATCATAAACAACAACGGCGGGCGCAAAATAAGCAAAAAAATGCAATACCTTAAGCACCTCATTCATTTGTATCTTAAGGACTCCCAAGGCATTGAAGTGTTCTCAAGCAGCCGCGTTTTAGTAAAATTTGCCCGGACCGTGCACGGCATAGAAAACTACCTGGTAAAAAATAATATCCCGTCAACCCCTTTTCTCATATTTTTAAAAGCAATCGTAGAAAAAGCAAAAAAGGAGAAAATAAGGGCACAAAAGCCGTTTGAAAGGCTTCAGGAGTTTGGCAAACTTAAAGAGCACATAGGTTTTGAAAATACGTTAAGTAAGTGATACGATGATACTTGCAAAAGAACCACTCTCAATCGAACTCCTTGGCACAGAACTTTTAGTAAATGCAAAACACCACGCACACACGGTGCGCCATCTCTCTTCAATGAAAACCCTTTTTTTAGAGGAAGATTTTGAAAAAGACTGGGACTTATATTACATGTATCGAAACGTTTTTTCAACAAACAACATTCGCTATGATGTAACGGTCATCCCTGCGCTACGCATTGGAAAGGAATGGGTCAAAACGTTTGGCCATTACCACCCAAAAGCAAAAGATGGGCTTGCATATCCTGAACTGTACCAGGTGCTTAAAGGCAGTGCAGTCTTCATTTTACAAAAGAAACGAAGCGATGGTGGCGTCGACGTTCTCATGGTTGACGCAAAGGAAAAAGACGTCATACTCATGCCTCCTGGATTTGGCCATGTAACGGTAAACAAAGGATCCCAGACGCTTATTCTTTCAAATATTGTCTCAAACCTTTTTGAATCGGATTACAGCGAATACGAACAAAACAAGGGAGCTGCAGTCTACCTTACTGATTCAGTTGAATACAACCCCGCATACGTAGTAAAAACATTTAACCGCGTTACGGCACCTGAGCTTAACAAAAGCTATGGAGTCGAATGCAAGGACATCCTTCTTGAGCTTTCAAAGGATCCTGCTTCATTTGAGTACTTGAATACGCCTCATTTGAAATTTAAAAAGTAAAAAGTTCAACCCTTTGGACCCTTCCTTGAGCAAGCTGGTCGCTTCCGCCGCCCGTTCCACCCAATTTTGCCAATGCCTTTGCCAATAATTCCTTGGCAGAATGCTTTGACCCCTTGCCTGACGCAGCAATGATGACGCCTTCCTTGTTCATGAGGACACAGGATGCGCCATCGGACTTCGTAATTCCTTGTGCAATAATCTTGAGTGCATTTGCGTCAAGCTCAAGTATCTTGATAACCGGTTTTTCCTTGCCCTCTTTTGAAATAAATTTGATTTCCTCAGTTGCAACCGTTTGCATCAATCCATCGATCTGTTTTTTCTGCTCCTTCCATTCAGTAAAGAAACGCTCAACCGTTTTTGGAACATCATCGTCATTTACGGAAACAATTGCTCCTGCTGCACGAAGCACCTGCTCCTTTTTCTGCATAAATTCAAGTGCAACGGTTCCGCAGGAAAATACAATACGTTCAACACCATCCTGGATGCTTTCTCTTCGCATAATTTTGAACATGCCAAGTTCTCCTGTTGTCTTATGCATGAAATGCGTACCGCCGCATGCTTCAGAATCAACGTCTCCCAAACTCACCACGCGCAATTCCTTGCCAGGTACTGCCCCTCCCTGGTAAAGGCGGAACCCATATTTTGACTCGGCAACGTTTCGGGGAAGAACTTCTGTAACAATAGGAAGATTCTGCATGATATACTCATTTGCTCTTCGCTCGATTGCGTCAAGCTCTTCTTGAGTTATCTTTTTGTAGTGAGTAAGGTCAAGATGTGCCTTATGCTCATCCTTCTTGCTTCCGCCTTGCCACACATGGCTTCCTAAAACTTCACGTGCTGCTGCATTGAGCAAATGCGCCCCCGTATGGTGCCGTGAAATAATACTTCTTCGAACCATATCTACAATGCCTTTGACTTTCATTCCTTTCTTGAAACTTTCAGGCTTCTCAACTTCATGAAGCACAACTCCTGCTTCCTTTTGAGTATCCAGAACACGAACCGAAACCGGATGCCCTGAACTGGAAACGTTCAATGATCCCTTATCGCCAACCTGCCCTCCGCCTTCAGGGTAGAAACAGGTTGAGTCCAAAATAACATATTTCCCAATGACTGCCAAAACGGTTGCCTCGAATTCACCCTTTGGCTCATAGTAATAAGTGTGGGTCTTTGGCAAACCGACAACATCTGCTTTTGCCTTAACGACGTTTTGCACATCCTCTTCTTCGCCCTTAACTAATTTGTAAAAGTTACCGGGCATATCAACGGACGTTTTGGATTGGTTTGCAATCTCAACCACGTCCTCAGGAGCAATACCATGCGTTTTGTACAGCGTGAAAAGATCCTCTTTAGTTATTTTTCCTTTCTTTGCAATGCTTTGCACTTTTCCTTGGGCTTTTTCCTTTGTTGATGCGTATCGCTTTTTTTCTTCCTCAACAACTGCCAAAACGGACGTTACTCCGTCTTTCAGTTCAGGCGAAATGTAATGCATATGATCTGCATGGTCTTTGAGGATCTGCTCATAATTGAAGTTAAGCTTAAGCTCGCGCTCAAAACCGAATACCCGTCTTAAAATCAAACGAAGGTTGTACCCGCCGCCTGAGTTGCTTGGAAGCATCCCGTCATTAATGGTGTAGAGCAACGTGAGCAAATGGTCTGCACTTGCATACAATGCCTGCAGTGGCTCCAATTGGCCAAACAGCTCTTTCTTGGTTACGCCCAGTTGCTTTGCAACGCGTTCCTTTTCCAACTCTAAATTATCAACTTCATCCTCATTTAAACTTCCTGAAATTTTTGCGAACTTAAGGAACAAGTCGCGGTCCATTTTTACATCGTTATTTTTCTTCATATTTTCAATTACTTTACCAAAAACAACCTCGTAACTTGTCGGATCTCCCGTTGACATCCATGCCAAACGGGAAAGCCCTGCGCCCATATCAATGACACGCGTTTTAAGTTCACGATACTGGTCATTGGGTAAATTTTCATACTGCATGAATACGCAGTTTCCTAATTCAAGCCCTCTGCAGAAGTATTCCATACTCGGGCCAAAATTCCCTCCGCCCATCCAAACGTCTTCCATGAACACAAGTTCTTCCTTAGGAATGCCAACGGCCTCAAGATACTTGATATCGTGCTCAATTGCCTGTTCCTTCCAGTAGAAAAGGCCTGTCTTTTCCGAATTGAAGGACAATTGGCCAATCATAATGAAATTAGTATAATGCCTTCCGGTAACACCGACGTTTGTAATGTCTGAAAAACGAATACATGGCTGCGGAACAACGACAGGGTTCCCTGGAGGTTCCAACTCGCCTGAAACAACATAGGGCTGGAAATCATTGATGGATGCGATAGTGAAGTATAAATCGTCCCTCCAGCGTGCAACAGTTGGATAGGGCTTTACGTACTTATGGCCTGTTTTTGTGAAATATGATTCAACTTTTTTCCATGTTTCCATGTAGCCAAGCTTATGTTTTACCGGAGTGTTGCCGATGAATTGGTAGCCTATGCACGAAGGGTCGGCACAAAATTCCCGTGACGTAATGCTCCAGAAATTGCGCTTGCATTTTTTACATGATTGGCGCTTGAAACCGCGCTCAATAAGGCAATTGAGCTTGAAATGCTTTTCCCAGTCTTTTGAAAACTGCTTAAGTAATTCTTTTTTATCAAGAGCCATGAAAATCACGCCATTCGTATTTCCATATTCTGAGAATGAATTTATAAAAAGGAGAGCCATGCCTGAATACAAGGTTCTTTCAAACAAAATTCCGGAAACCCAAAACGATCAATTGAACAAGATAAGCGGGCTCAGGGAGATTTGAACTCCCGACACACGGATTAAGAGTCCGTTGCTCTACCAAGCTGAGCTATGAGCCCAAAGAACATTGTTCGTCTTTGGTTTCCTGTTTTGAGTTCTAAGCAGTCAGTTTTGAATCTAAGCAGAAAACAAAACAATATTTCTTGAGTGGATATGTATAAAAATGATACGCTTGGATTAAGGTTTAATGGCCGCGCGATTTCGCAAGGGTTACCTAAGCTTTATCATTGCGTTTTTTGGAGTGCTTATCGCAACTGCTGCATACCAAACGGCTTTTTCAACACGCCAATTTGACTATTCTGAATCGATTACCATACTGAAAATGCATTCTACGGAAATGAACGTTAGGGAAGTGGTAAAGGAGCTTGCGCTTCGCGGCGTTGCCCAAGCGGACTTGGAAATAGAAATGATCGAGCGGATTCGCCAAATTCCAAAACCCCCGAAACCGCCTGAACCTCCTCTTTCAATAGAAGAAAAAAAGGCAATATACCATGCACACATCCAAAAGGAACTTTCAAAGCTTGACTCGTATGATTTTAGCAATGAGTTTGAAGTGCACATAGGATGCAACGAGGCACAAGGAACGTTTGCCGGATGCATAAACCTGGGGAATGTCTTCATCCCGCCAAGTGAAAAAGTACTGACCGGATATGGGCTCAAGCTTAAGGATATTGGAAAGCTCCATTTCCAAAATCCTACCATTGCCTATTCAATAGAATCGAAAAAGTACAACCTCAAGATAACGGGGAAAATACAGGACAACCTGGAGATACTATCCGAAACAATAGGGGATTAAGCATATGAAACGACGACAGTTCAAGGGATCCTTTTTTCTTGACGGACTCATGTCGGTGCTTGCAATCATCCTCATGACTATATTCATCATACACCATTCTTCAATTTTGCAAAAAGAAGGAAGGAATTCACTTGACCGGCAAATCCTATACCATAAGGCGTTTGAAGTTTCAGAATGGGCAGTGAAACGAAAAGGAACGGTAAAGGAAAACGAAGTTTCATTTGAGAATTGGATCAATGAAGCGTATTTTGATGCGCAAGGCAAAGTGAGGGGTGAATTTGCCACTGAAGTGACGGAAGCAAAAACCGAGCTTGGGTTACGTTCACTTGAGATAACACTTGACAATCCTGGGGAAGGGGACGTGTGCATTTTCAGGTTTGTTGTCGTTGGTGAAAAAGACCCTTCAAACATACGGCGCCTGTTTATCTGCGCTTCCTAATTTTCGATAAAGAGGGTTGTTTTCTTCAAATTCCCGTTTGAATCAACATAGGTTTTTTCAAGGGTCACTTTTGAGTCTGATTGTTTATCACAATAAATCCCCGAATATACATCTGTACCAAAACAAAGAGATGATTGAGAGGCCATGCCTTCAGCAAGTTTATCAAATTTATAATAAGGCGTTTGCCCTAATTGGTAATTGTAATTTGAACCTTTCAGTAAATAATGAACTCTCCACATATCCTCAAGCAATGCCGTTTGGTATACGGGTGCGTAAGGATCGAAAGCCAAAGGCAGGGAAATCGAGCTGAGGATAATGGCAAGAAACAAAAATGCAAGCAGGGCCTCAAGAAGCTGCATGAACTAAAGAGGAAAAGGCATTATTTAATCCTTAACTTCCAAATGAGCATATGAAAGGCCAGGTGACTGCCGAATATCTCCTTATTCTTATGGTTTCAGTTGCCCTGGTCGGGATGTCTGTTGGCGCACTTTCAACACTCAATGACAAGGCAACTCAAAGTTCTCAAGTCACGCGATTCAAAAACGATGCCGATTTGATTATTTCAACCATCAACGAAGTATGCGCAATGGGGGACGGCAGCAGGATGACGATTACCCTTTCAGATACGTTGAGCGTACGGGAAGAAGGAGAATTGCTGCAAGTACGTTCGGGCAACTTGACTCGCGAATCAAGCAGGGTGTGCGATATTGAATCGTTCGAAGGCAACGGAAGAATACGCATTGAGAACAACGACCGGACGA
Organism: Microcaldota archaeon; assembly: GCA_964434735.1. Classification (GTDB taxonomy): domain Archaea; phylum Micrarchaeota; class Micrarchaeia; order Anstonellales; family Bilamarchaeaceae; genus CAYSWK01. Next base: position 17,744 of record CAYSWK010000009.1, read on the forward strand.
TCGAAATTAGAGGAAAGTAAGATTGCTGTTTGCTAAACTTGCAATTGTTCCATTGGTTACAAGCTTAACGATAGGATGTTCTGAAGAAAAAATTCCAAAATCAACACCATCGGATAATTTAGGAATAATCAATACTCCCTATTTTGGTCCCATCTCCAAAGATGAATTTGGAGAGTACACTTCACAGCGATACTTTTTGGAATTGGACGGAGCATATGCCGATTCTGAAGTTGAAAAATTAACTAATTCTCACAATTAGCGGGGCAGGAAAAGACCTTTCCCGTCGAGGTAAATATTGCCATAGTATAATTCTCATTGTAAGATTTCTTCAAGGTATCAAGAAAAAGTTTGTCATCTCCGTTGTATTGATAATAATAATATGTGTGATTGGTTAGTGCATAATATCCTTCCCAACGGTCAATTCCACTTTCTGTTCGGGTAAAAAGATATTTTGAGTTTAAGGATAATTCGTTAAAAAACGAGCTGCATTTTTCGTCCACTATTTCTCGATTGCGTTCTGAAAAACAGATTGCCCACATCGAATTTTCCGGTTTTCTTCTCAGGAGTGATGTTCCTGGTTTTGAAAAGGTACTTTGAATCGGTTTGATTGAGATCGTTTCTTTGGTTATGCTCATTTCATAAGTATCTGTTGCATTTTTTGAAAGAAACTCAAGTTGATAGGTGCCCTCTTTAATTTGAAGCGTATGTGTAAATCCAAGATAAGGGCCAAATACGAAATTATCTGCACTGTCCGAATTCTGATTTTTGTAGGGCCTGTCCAATACAAACTTGATTTTGTTCTCTTCAAAAGAAAAACCATAGGGGATTGGGTAGCCAAACTCATCCGAACCCGTTTTCACAGAGATGTCAAGCGTCCGATCATTAAAATTCGGTCGTATGTTTTCTTTTAAAAAAAATGTGATCTCCCCTTCATATCCAGCCATAAATACTGGAAAGGGGATATCAAAGGGCATGAAGCTAAGTAGGATAAATCCTAGAAACAACAAGAATGCAATTTGAGGAAGAATTTTAAAAAAAGTCTTTAAGTTGAGAGTATTCCACACTGTTTCCTTGGAATACTTCGTTTTTTTCATAGTAATCGATTAAAGGAATAATATTTATATCTCTTCCCAATTATTAACACATTTATGCAAAAGCCGCGCTACATGAGTAGTGTTATTCATTCTTCCTTAGCTTCAGTTAAACGAGCATTTGCTCAATTAGCAATTCCGGTTTTAACTGCTGGGATGGTCACAGGCTGTAATGATACTATTTCTAACAGTCCTCAAGGGGGAGAAACTTCACCTATTGGAAAAACTGCAATTGAGTACTCCCCTTATTTTGGTGCAGTTCTCACAGATCAGTTTGGAGAATATATGGCTAAACGATTCTTAGTTACTGCTCAAGAAAACACTTCAGAACAAACAGTAGTGCAGATAACTGAGGGAATCGTCACAAGCAAAATTCCTAAAGAACACATTTTTGAAATCGAATTAAAACCAGGTCAGGATTTGGATACACAAATTGCAAAAGCACAAACAAGCAGTGCACTAAAACATGTAGGAAGGGAGTACTTCTACGAAACTACTGGAAGTGACGATTCTTTTCCCTTAGATAATTCTAATCAAACTGATGCATGGTGGTCTGCCAGCATCTCGCTTCAATCCGCATATAATTTACTTTTTGAAAATGAGGTTACACTAAGGGATACGACAATTGCTGTCATTGATACGTCCTTCACTACCAAAAGTACTGAATTAGAAAATAGATTTGTAGATGAAAGATATCATCTCAATTTAGGGAATTCATTAGGAAAAATTCCAGGATCTAAAAGCAATGACGTTAATCCAACACGGGACATGTGGGGCAGAGTAGTAGATAAAATCCAAGGTAAAGATGCATACCACGGCACTGCCGTTTCTGCGATTATTGCAGCGGAAAATAATAGGCGTATATATAATGGAGTTTCGTTTAGGTCAAATCTCTTGCCTATTTCATACGCTTATAAAGATGATATCTCAAATGCAATCGGAGGATTGATGTTTGGTCGTATTTCAGAATTTCAAGTATGCGCAGCACTTTTCTATATTGAGAGCGTTCGGTCTCAACTTGATATTTTTACCGTAAATATGGCCTTTGCAGGGGGTAATAAATCATTTTGCGAAGACAAATTGATACAAAAACTCAGTCAAAATATTGTATTAGTAGCAAGCGCAGGCAATGATTATTCTGACGTTGCGTTGTACCCTGCAAGTTTCCCACAAGTAATTTCTGTTGGAGGAGTGCAATTAAATTCAAATACGCATCTCGAAGAGATATTAATGATACGACAACCTGACGGCAGGTATTTAGGTTCAAATTATAATTCCGGAGTAGACATTGTTGCTCCTGCCAATAAAATCAATATTGATCCGGGATATCTTGATGGGCAAGTTCCGCCGTTTGATGCTTCATATGTCGGTTATCCAAGTTGGTTGAGGGGCAAATCAGGAACGTCCTTCTCGGCCCCAATGGTCGCAGGTGCTGCGGCATTTCTCAAGTCAATAAATCCTGATTTGACTCCTGATGAAGTTAGGGAAATTCTTATTGAAACTGGTGACGAAGTTAATTGGGTTGGCACTAGTAAAATCAAGCGCCTCAACGTACGAAATGCGGTTGAGGAAACATTAAGACGAATTGATGGTACTCCCAGAGTATATTACGATGATGATACTCACTGTCTAGAAAAGGTTCTAGCTAAAGAAGAAGTTCCGGGAGAGATCTCTGGTAAATTGAACTATGTAATTAGTGAAGGAATTACCGTACTTAGAATTGGTCGGAGGATATTTTGGTATGATGGGAATCTCAATGAAATAGAAGGTATCCCTGGAGAGGTTGTACCTCACATCATAGGCGGAGGTTATTTTTTATCGTATATGTATGTCGAAAACAATGAATTAGTCATAAAAAAAGACGGCGCAAACGGAAAAGTCACATTTGAAGGTACGGAGAACGTTCCTCCAATATATGAAATAAGTCCAATACATAAACAAGGACCAATTGCTGCAGTCATAAACTATCAAGGGGAACCAAGGACAGCCAGCTTATTTTTTCGAAAATATAATGTTTATGACCAACAAATGGACGAGCTAATCCCAATTTTGGATTTGCAAATTGAAAAAGTATATGGACAAGGAACACGCCCTTTTTCAGTTTATATAGATTATTTAAAAAATGACGGATTTCTTGTTAGAAGAGATGGCATGGTTAGCCAGTATTCGGATATGTGCCTTTCGTTCTGTTTAGACAATGATCCTTGTGAAATAAGTTGCAAAGATAGGCCTATAGAACTTACATACGCAGACGAGGAAGGACTTTCGTTCCTTGAAAAAGGCGATGATGTACATGAAAGAAACAAATATTTTATATATAATTTCAAACAAGATGTACCATTTGATATAAATCATTCGGTATATATAGGTAAAAATGTCACGGCTACTAATGGAATTATTGGATTCGTAAAAAATCAAAAGATGTATTATCGAACAAGAGATTTTGGACTGGATGATCGTGAACCATTTTTAATACAATATAATTTAGGCAAGAATGTAAAGGCAGTACTTGGCAGAGGAATTGGACTCTATTCACACTTTGTATTTTATGGAGATGACCCCGATTCAGATTCGATAACTCGCATTGAACATGGCGTATCTGCAAACGTATGTCCAACGGATCAGGATTCCCAATAACCTCTAAAACCTTGAGTTTGTTTATAGTTTAATGGCCTCAGGAATCAGTGCCTACAAGTATTATGCCCTTGCGCTTGTTTTGGCAGTTGCGGCACTCTATGTGATTTACTTTAACTATTTTCGCGGCCCTCCGGTTCTTGAGGGAGTTGTTGCTGAAGTTACCGTTCGGTCTGGGCATTATGTCGAATCAGAGATCACAAACGGGTCAAGTATTCGTTTGTTTGTCAATGGCAACAAGAATTGCGGATTTTATGAATGTTTTAATTACGTAGGAAGAATCAACTCAAGCACACGTGAAGGTTTTGTCAATTACACAAACAAAACCTTTGGCGGCCCAACGGATGTTTATGATTTAAGCATTGATTACAACGGGGACGGAATTTACGATGACTCCATAACAATCGACACCCGGCCCCGGTTCCAGTTCCTTGAACTTGATGAAAAAAAGAAATGGTATGGTGAAATCCCCCTTATTTTCTCTGAAATAAATCCTCCTAAGCCCGAGACGATTGTTACGAGGGATAGTGGGATTCACGTCATTTTTAATCACGCAGAAGATTTTTGGTATAATGTTACGTGCGATTGTATTTCAAAGTTGAGTACTACTCCTTTCAGAACTGTGGATGTAGGCACTGATGAATTTGGCCGACAAATGAGAATGAATGGAAATAACATCGAACTATTTGTTGAAACTCTTAGAAATACCACTGAATGGGTACCATTTATATCTCAAAAAAAGTTTAGAGAATGGCAAGTAGTTGGTGATGAATCCCGCTGGTATTATATAAACTTCATTGAAGTCGAGCATAATTACATTCTTGAAAAACAAGGCAACGTAGGACAAATAAAATTAGAACGAAAAGAGTCTGTATGGTATAAGATCAATCACACTCGTGTCACACAACCTGATGAGGAATAATTTAATGAAAGGACAATTAACTATGGAATTCCTTCTTAGTTTTCTTATGGTCATTGTAATCGTTGCTCTTCTTGCAGGGGCACTTAATGAGTATTATAAAAGTGTCAAGACTGAAAAGGCAATGCTTGAGAAACGGCAAGCTCTTGAGCAAGGTGCATTTTCAGAAGGAATAATGGATGCAGGATTAAGCCACTATGAAAGAACAAACGGGGTTAAACGTACCTTTGGGCAGGAAAATATTTACCGTGAAGATGGAGTAAATAAAGATGGCGCATACCGAAACAAAATATACAATGATGGAACCGAAAACATATACATTGATAATTTTGATGCAAAAATCCTTCATACGCCAAACTAACTTTCGTCAAATAACGTAATTGATTAGGTAAAGGAAGCTATATATAGGGGTTTTGACCTAAGAAAAGGGTATTAATGGTGTTTGCCATGACACAAAACCTTCATACTCAAAAAAAAGCTGCCGGTTCGAAGAAAGCTCCAAAACCTCCAAGGCCGTTTAGGAAGCTTGCATATACTGCAGTTGCTCTTGCGGGACTTGCTCTTTTACCTGGACAAGGTGCACGTGCACAAGGTCCAACAACGGGAATGAACTCACCCGCGGCAGTTGCACAACAATTGAATGTTACTAATCGGGTTTCACTCGAAGACTTGAAACGTTGGGATAAAGAAACAAATCAATATAGATTTTTAGAACAATTTAGAGAAGACGACTATTCATTTTCTGCATCATTAAAAATTCCTGTAGAAGGAAAAGATGTTCCTTTTTTGGTTTCATTTGTCAACGTATTTAAAGATGATCCAAATCTCGACGCTAAAAAAGGACATATGGGAATCGCATTTGGTTTTGCAGATAAAAAAGAAGCAAAAATGGCGGCACTCGGTGGTTTTGATTTAAGTAAACTTAAAGAAACATACCAACGAATAACCAATTCTGAATTAAGATATGTTCGTCTTGTTGTCGAAAAAGGAGAAGATGAAAATGGAAAATATTTGACGGTTTATGTTGTTCCTGTTAAATCTCCGACTGCAGAAATCGAATCAGGCACAATAACATTTGGATTTACATTTGATCTTCCCAAAAATAATGCAATGGGAGGATATTCTCTTGTTGCATCTAATTAGGTGAATGTATGGGTCGTTTTCAAGAAGTAGTAGCTACTCAACAAACTGACGTTGAAGTAAACAAGCAAATCCAAAATTCTCAACAATCCGCAACGCTTGCAGTGGCACGTGAAAGTGCACCTCTCAAATTAACTCCCGTACTTGAAAAAATGAAGCCTGAAGAGGTACGTGCATTGCAAACTGCAGCTCTTGCAGACAATGCAACGCGTTTTAGGGACATCCTAAAACCCTATTTTCCAAAAGATAATGACCATGCCCAATTTCCATCATATCGTGTATGGTTTAAGTCAAATGACGAGGAAATTAGAAGGCAACAACTGCAGATTTTAGGGGTCGATGCGGAAAAGGCAATAGCAAAAAATGCAGCCGATGCACCGGCAAAATTCCAGGCATATATGGCAGTAGGAACTCAGCAGGGGCTAAGCCCCGAAGCACTTACTGAAAATATGATAAAGATCGGTGCAGCACGCGAAAAAACAAGCAATGATGCATATGCAGAAAAGTACTCATCAAACATTCTCAAAGCTGCTTCCGGGCTCGATGAGGAAACAATTGGAAGAATCATGAAGTATTTGGATAGGCAGTACAACACAGACTATTACGCTCAAATTATTTCTAACAGCAACAAGGGAATTCCTGCTGAAATTAGGGCAAAACGCAATGAATTCATAGATCAATTGCGCGAAGAACTTAACAAGTTTGAAAAGGCAGCACAAGGCAACGGCACATTACTTGCAAACATCGAAGTCATCAGGGAAGGAATAAACCAGCCTAAAGAAGCAGACGCGATTGATGCGGCACTAAAAGAACATTACACAAACCGGGTTGCATTGAACATGCTTGACGGCCCTGAACATGCAAGGCTTTTGTCAATAGTCCCACGAAAAAAATAACTCGGTACAAATAATCCGTCAAAACAAACCAAGACTTTGATTTTTATCCTTTTTGAGACAATAGTACGTAGTTGATTCTCATGCTTGGAACTTACGACTCATCAATTGAAAAAAAATGGACGGAATACTGGGCTACACATAAAACGTATGCGTTTGACGAGGCGGGACTGAAAAACGGAACACTGCAAACAGGACACGCAAAACCCATCTACTCCATAGACACGCCTCCACCTTTCACGTCCGGAACGTTGCACATGGGCCACGTGCTCAGTTATTCGTATTTTGATTTTGTTGCACGGTACAAGCGCATGAACGGTTTTAACGTATTTTACCCTCAAGGCTGGGACACGCAAGGGTTCCCAACTGAAGTGAAGGTGGAAAAGGAATTCGGGCGACTCCCTCGGGAGGAATTCAGGAAAAAATGCATGGAATTCTCACGTGAACAGCTTGGAAAAATGAAGCAACAGATGAACGAGATGGGTTTCTCACCCGACTGGAACTATGAGTACATCACCATGGAACCTGAGTACCATAGGAAAGTACAGCACTCGCTCATTGAAATGTTCAAAAAAGGCGTCGTTTACCGCGCAGAATACCCCGTATTCTGGTGCCCCAAATGTGCATCGGCAATTGCAAAAGCCGAATTGGAAGACCAGGAAAAACAAGGAATTTTATACTCAATAAAAATCAAGATAGATGAAAAGGAACAAACCATTGCGACAACCCGTCCCGAATACATTCCTGCATGTGTTGCAATCATGTATCACCCTGAGGACACAAGATACAATTCGCTCAAAGCGACCAAGGCAATTACGGCACTTGGAAAGGAAGTCCCTTTGCTTGCGGACAAGGATGTTGACAAGGAATTCGGGACCGGCCTCGTGCAAGTGTGCAGCTTTGGCGACAAACAGGATGTTGTATGGATCAACAGGCACAAGCTTCCAACAATCCATGTAGTTGACCAGTACGGGAAAATGAAAAATACAGGAATCGTAGACGGATTGAAAGTAGTTGAAGCAAGAAAAAAAATAATCGAACACCTCAAAGCCGAAGGAAAAATCGCATCGGAAAAGCCCTCGGCACAAGTTGCAAAAGTGCACGATCGGTGCAAAACGCTTGTTGAACTCATTGCAAGCAAGCAATGGTTTGCAGACATCAGGAAAACAGGGGCACTGATCAAGAAATTCGCAGATGACATCGAATGGGTGCCTTCATTTGGAAAATCCTATTTGGTGGATTGGGTTGAAAATGCCGAATGGGACTGGGTCATTTCAAGACAACGAGTATTCGGGACGCCCTTGCCATTCTATTACTGCAATGCATGCAACAAAACCGAAGCGGCAACCACTTTGCCCTTTTATGCAGAAAAAGAAACAAAGAAGCCTTGTGAATGCGGAGGAACGCTTGAACCTGAGCTTTCGACATGCGACTGCTGGGTTGATTCTTCAATAACACCATTAATCATTTCAGGATGGCCTGACAACAAGGAACGGTTCGAAGCAATGTATCCTGTTTCACTACGGCCGCAAGGGGTTGAAATAGTTCGCACCTGGGCATTCTACACTGTATTTCGAAGCGGGTTCCTAACAGGGAAAGCGCCCTTTAAAACAATCCTTCTTAACGGAAACGTGCTGGGGACTGACGGAAAGAAAATGAGCAAATCAATTGGAAATGTCATTTCACCATCAGACCTCATAAAGCAATATCCTGTTGATGCAATCAGGCAATGGGCAGCAATGGCTGGCGCACTTGCAAAAGACAGGCCATTCAGCTTTGAAGATATCAAATATGCAAAAAGCTTCATCAACAAATTATGGAATGCTGCAAAATTCGTACAAACAACTACGCCGCAAAAAATCCCCTTGCAAAAAGATATGCATGTTGTTGACAGGTGGATGGTTGGACGGATGAATGAGGTCATCAAGACCTGCACCGAATCGATGGAAAAATTCGAATTCAACACGGCAATATCAAGCATCCATATGTTCTTCTGGCAGGAGTTCTGCGATGATTACCTTGAATTCATCAAGCATAGGATATACGGCACTGACGAAAAAGAAAAGAAAAGCGCTCAAGGAACCGTATGGTATGTGATTGAATCCGTACTCCTTTTGCTTGCCCCGTTCATGCCGTTTGTTACTGAAGAAATGTACCAAGACATGCTCCAATCAAAAACAAGCATCCACCGTGCACATTGGCCAAAACCGCATGAAATTGAATTAAAAGGAACGGAATCAATCCAGGCAATGCGTACGCTCGTTGCAAAAATAAGGCAATACAAGGCACAGAACAAGCTTGCACAAAACGCACCCGTTGCTGAATTGAACGTTGTCATGCCTGAACCCATCTCACAGGAATTGGCAAATGAAATCCAGAAAATAAGCAAGATAGAAAAAATGACGATTAAAAAGGGAGAAGAACTAAACGTCAATTAGGCTGATTGGATTCTGCAATCCTGGTACTGAGCGTTCCGCTTACGATATGGACTGAAGAAAGGTCATCTTCAGGCGGAAGGGCACAATCAATATTGATTTCAGGAGCACACGAAAAGTAATTGAGCTGAAGGACATAGTTCTTGACGTTATTTCCTGAAGAATGTTCGCCAAGCAAACGTAAGGCCAAGTCTTTTTTTGCACCGCTTTGAACCCTATAATCATCAGGTTGTGGAACATAGCTTGCAAGCGCAGTTCCGTCAGTTGAAAAAACAGTCATGTTGTAAATTCCAACCGGATAACCAAGGCTATTGGTCAAGGAAAGCGAAAGGATAGTGTCCGCATTATCCTCGACTGCAAATGCACGGCAGTTGAAACTGGTGGTTTCAAGATTGCACCCTTCAGAAATTGCCAAATTGGGGTTGATCATCCCGCTTCCCATAATATAGCCAACTACAATCAAAAGAACAAGAATTGCCCAGCCGTAGGTCATGAGATATTCCATCGCCGCCTGACCTTTCAGGCTGCGAGATTTGAGCTTGCTCAAACTGATCGCCGCCTGGCCACGTAATGAAGATGAGTTGTGCATAGAAAGAGGTAGGTTGGGAAACTTTTTAAGGGGCGGTTTTTTTGATATCGCGTGCATCTTCATCAATACCCTCAACCATCTTGCAGAACATGCACAATTCAGTGGTAGTCGGATCTTTGCAACGGACACAATACTTCAATTCGTTTTTTGCAATCGTATCCTCAAGTCCTTTTTTCAAAAGAGGTTGCATCGTTGCAAAGGAGTTTGCAATTTTAAACTTGGTTCCTGGATATTTTTCCTCAAGGTCATTAAGGTGATTTCTTATCTGCATCCTGAACGCTTTTTGCGCATAGGGGCATTCCTCAAAATCAACCGTGAAACCTTTTGCCAATGCATACACGGCAACTTCGCGCTCAGGCGCATGTGCCAAAGGCCTGATACGGGGAACAAATTTTTTATCTTCAACAACCGTTTCCCCAAAACGGACTAAACGCAACGGCTCGTTTCTCATAATATTGATTAAAACGGTTTGGGCAATATCGTCAAGATTGTGCCCGATTGCGATGACGTCTGCATTCACTTCACGCGCAGCCTTGTTGAGCGTATGCCTTCGAATAACTCCGCAGTAGCTGCATGGCGTCTCTTTCTTTTTTATCTCCATTATTTCATCAAGCGTATGCCCTGTTTGCGCCTTGAACGTAAAAATATGATGCTCAACGTTTCGTTTCTTGGCTTCTATTTTGGCAGCTTCCAATGAATTGTTACGATAGCCCTTAATCCCTTCATCAATGGTAACTGCGACTAATTCAAAGGGCAAATCCTTTTGCAAATCTGCCAAGATATTGAGCATGACGGTTGAATCTTTCCCGCCCGATAGTCCAACTGCAACACGCATTCCCTTTTTGATGGGGCAGTCAGTTCGAATTGTCTTTCGTGCGCGCTTTTCAAACAACTCGATAAAATGCTTTTGGCACAGGTGCTTTTTGACATAGGCAAGGAATATGATCGAATCCCGTGAGCATTTTGAGCAGGAATCCATCTACCCACCAAAAACTACTTTGATTACTTCTATTGAATCCTTTTCAGTAACGTGAGTTGACTCAGGGACAAGCTTGCCGTTGACTTTGAATACGGTTTCCTCCCTTCGAAGGTTAACTTTTGGAAGAAGGTCGCAAAGCACTCCTTTGAATGTGTGCTTCTCGCCCGTGTGTTTTACCAAAACATTCATATGTTTTTTTAATCTACCACAATTTATAAATATGTTTATTGAAATATACTAAGTATATGAATTTGACTTTTTCTCTTGCCCAGGGTAGGAAAAAAACAGGTTTAGATGTTACAAGAGTTATTCCTGGCCTTCAACTGCCAAAATGCGTAGGAATTCTTGAAACAGATCTTCTTATGCCTCTTGCAGATGCGGTGCACCACCAACTTTCTCAAAATAATAAGGCATATGCGCTGCGTGACCGCGAAATGCCTCCCTTGAATAAAATAACGTATGAACGGGCAGTACTTTTTGTGCTCGGCCATGCTCAAAAACGTCTGTTTACATTAGGGTATGACGCCGATCAAATAATGAAGCTAATAGTATTAGCAAGAAATACTGAAGAAACCTATTGCGATACGCTCGAACGTGCTTTTGAAGGAGAATTAGAGTATTCAAAACAACGACTTGTAGACCACGTACGGGCGCATACAGAATTCATAGGATATAAACACAAAATATTTCTTGAAAAACTACAAGCATCATTAGAAATGTTATTGAGTCAATTGGAACAGGATCATTCAGAACGCAGCATGCTCGTGCATGTGGATCCGATCGAATATGCTTTGCTTAAGGCTACGGATCGTTTTGAAATACAAGATGAACAGTTGGAACTTGACGCGTATATTAGTACGCTGCAAAGAGCTACAATACGCAGAGTAGAAGGATTAACTGATGAGGATTTCCTCCAAATACTTTGCGCAATGTGCACATCATACGCATTGAGGGGAATAACCATCGGGCAAGATCATGAAGCGCGAATAAAAAATCTCATTTTTGAACTGCTTGGGCCAGACGGGTTTCTAAGCATGATTGAAAAGGCACAACAGTCGCCTAGTGGGCCAACAGAGATGTTCAGAACGCTTTCAGACCTACGATTCCAATTCATGAACTAAGACGTTGGGCTTGCACTATCTTTTATAAACCTTATCAAACACATCTAAGGTGTTAGTGCTCCTTATAAGTTCAGGATTTCAGCCTAACCGATGAAGGAAACGCAAAACCGAAAACCGGATGCGATCCTTGATCAGGAAAACTGTCCTGGGCGAGCCGAGGTGGCGAGACTATGAATGAAAAGACAAACGATATGCTTACTCACCTGGTGGGTATGCTCAAAAACGACAAGAAGGCGTTCTGGCAGAAAGTGGCAAGGGAATTGAACAAGCCACGAAAGCAAAAGGTTGAAGTGAACTTAAACAAGCTCGAAACTTTTGCAGGACCCCAGACGATTGTAGTACCGGGTAAAATCCTTGGTGCGGGAAGCATTTCAAAGAAATGCACCGTTGCGGCATTTGCATACAGCGAACACGCACGTGCAATGATTGAAAAGGCGGGCGGAAAAGTACTGTCAATCCATGAGTACTACAAGGCCGACCCATTGGCGAAAGATGCAATTCTCATAAAGTGATTATCATGATAACCATTGACGGAACAAATCTTATCCTTGGAAGGGCTTCAACGTTCATCGCAAAAAGCCTCTTAAACGGCGAAGAAGTTCACCTCATTAACGCTGAAAAGATGGTAATGAGCGGAACGCCAAGCAACGTTGTTGAAAGGTACATGCAAAAAAGAAGGCTCCAGAACAAGGGAACTCCTGAAAGGTCACCCACCTGGCCCAAAGTGCCCCACATGCTCGTAAAGCGAATGATTCGGGGAATGCTCCCCCGTGAAAGCTCACGCGGCAAGGTTGCACTCAAGCGCCTTATGGTGTTTACCGGAAACCCCAAAAACGAACAGGGCCAAACCCTTGAAACGGCACAATTCAAGTCAAACCAGCGATCAATAACGATTGCACGGCTTTGCGAATTGCTTGGGCACACAAAATAAGGTGAATATTTATGACGAAAACAGAAGAAGTAAAGAAAGAGGAGCCTGTTGAAACACCCTCTGAAAAAACTGCAAAGAAAAAAGCAGCACCTAAAAAGGTAAAGAAAGAGGAAGTTGCAGCACCTGCACCAAAAACTGAAGAACCAAAAGCAGACGCACTTAAAGAAGTGGCAAAACCTGCTCCCAAGCACAAGAAAAAAATGGTTATGAAAGTTAAGGGCGGCAAGAAGGCAGTCATTGCACGCGGCAAGAGAAAAGAAAGCGTTGCACGTGCACGCATCAGGCCAGGCAAGGGAATCGTCAGGTTCAACCACGCATCGATAAACTCGATCCAAAACTCATACGTTCGGGACATTATCCGTGAACCATTAAGGTACATGGGTCCTGAAGTCAACTCCGTTGACATTTCAGTCAATGTAGTCGGCGGCGGCGCAATGGGCCAGGCTCAAGCAGCACGAAGCGCAATTGCAAACGCACTCATCATGTACTTTGATGATCAAAACCTACGCGAGAAGTTCATCTCAATCGACCGTTCGATGGTCGTTGACGACGTAAGACGTGTTGAGCCTAAGAAATACAAGGGTCCAAAAGCACGTGCACGATTCCAGAAATCATACCGTTAGAGGCAAACCATGGAATTCCCTGTACGATGTTTTACGTGTGGAAAGGTCATCGGTGACCTATACGAGGATTACAAACGCGATTGTAAGGACAAGAAGCCTGAAGAAGTGCTTGACTCATTGGGAGTTGAGCGCTACTGCTGCAGGCGCATGTTTGTAGGCCACGTAGATGTTATCGGGACCATCTCAAGATACCCGCGTATATAGGAAGTTTTGAGTTACGGGTTTTGCGTTCTGAACGAAACGCACTACTCGAAACTCTTAACTTTTTATTGGGGTCGTGATGCAACCTGGTAGCCTGCGAGCTTGGGGTGTTCGTTATCTGAGTTCAAATCTCAGCGACCCCAAATCAGGATCCGTGGATCGCAACCAGTTAAGAGTTTGCGGTTTCGGATTGGTTTTGGGATGTGGCTTGGGCGTTTGCCACTTAAAAAAACGTCACGGAACATAGGACAAAACAAAATGGTGAAACCATATGACAGAAACAAAGGAAAAAGAAAAGCTTTTGATAAAGCAGGAATTGTATCTTGAAGCCGGTGTCCACATCGGAACCAAAATCAAGACGCATGATATGAGATCATTCATATTCAAACGCCGAGACGACGGATTGTACATCCTTGATCTTCGCCAAACAGACCAACGTTTGCTTGCGGCAACCAAATTAATGGCAAAATACAAGCCGGAAGACGTATTGGTTGTTGCATCACGTGCATATTCAGGAAACCCAGCAAGCAAATTCTCGCAATTGACTGGAATCCCCGTTATGCGTGGACGATTTGTGCCTGGAACCATGACCAACCTTGCATACGCAAACTTCAAAGAGCCAAAACTCATCTTTGTGTGTGACCCAAAAGGTGAACACGAGGCAGTTGTTGAATCGGCACAAAACAGCGTACCCGTCATTGCCATGTGCGACACGGACAATGAAACAAAATACATCGACATGATCATCCCGATCAACAATAAGGGTAAACGCTCACTTGCGCTTGCATTCTACGTAATGGCACGCGAAGTCATGATGACACAGGGAAAAATAACTTCATACGACCAATTCCCCCACGATGTCTCATACTTTGAGCAGATGGAAGACAAGAAGTAATTTTTGTCAAACCAATAAGTATTAATTCTTCTTTTTCTTTCTACTTCTTATATGGAATCTCGTTGCTCAATGTGCGGCCAGGAGAAAGTCTGCGAATACGGAACAAATGGAATGCCGTACTGCAACGCATGCATATTCTACGGAACAAACAAGCGATGCTCAAAATGCTCAATGTACCTTCCTGAGGCGGAAATGCAAAACTATGCCGGGCAACTCTATTGCCAATACTGCCTTATGGACATCCGCGATGAGCAAAAGCACCAAACTGAAGATCGCCACGAACAGATGCATGTGCGAAAGGACACGTGCGAAAATTGCGGCAGCACGAGTGCGGAAAACTTCTTTTCAGTTGGCGGCAGAGTGTTATGCACCAATTGCGCAAAGGATTATTATGACGGCGCAATTGCGCGAGGGGAAGAGCCGATACTTCCCATGCGCATGGGAATGAAAAAATCAAAGAAAAAAGGAATTTTAAAACGCATACGCGATTTCCTCTTTGGGGCAAAGGAAGAAGAAGATGTTGAGATTATTGCAGTAAGAAATGCGGGCAAGGAAAAGGCAAAAAAAGGCCATAAAGATTTTGAGCCCCTTGAAGATTTGCAAAAACGTGGAGTCGTCGCGGAAGTGCTTAATGAAAATAAGGAAGAAAATGAAGAATCAACGCAAGAAAAAAAGGAGAAAATAAAACGTAAACCAAAAAACAAGAAGGAGCAATTTGACTCATTTAAGGATTAATAATTCGCTTCCATCTTGTCAAGGACGGTATGGATGGGCTTAAATGATTCCTCAAGCTTTTTCTGGTAGAAGTTTGCGATCACTTTTGAAAGCGGCTTGAACTCACCATCATCAAGGAAATAGGCGCCTCCTTTTCGGGATATGACGCCTGCATCTTTCAACTTCAACAAATGATAATACACTGTTTTGTCATACGGCTCTTCGCCCGTTATTTCCTTTATTTTTTCAAGTATTTCCTTTGTCGTTGGCCCGTGCTTTTTTGCATGAAAATGGATGAGTGTTTCCATGACGTCAAACAACAACGTGCGCGACTCGTTGGGGTGCATTAATCCTAAGGCAAGCGTAAGCCAGCGTATCTGCGACTTTTTAGTAAGAAGGACGTCTTCAGGCAACGACATGTGCCTAAGAGTAATTTCTGATTTTATGTACTGGGATTCCGGAAGCATATTCTAAGATATTATTTGAAGGTTTTTAAACAAATCTTTGCAAGAAGTAGGTGTGCACCCCATACGACGAGGACTGGCAAACACTGCAATTGCATTAAGTGTTACATGCTGTGTTGAGCCATACGTACGATTTGAACGCATTGCGTTTGAAAGGGCACATGTACTTATTGAGACGATAAAAAACCCTTGCGTTGACCCTTACGCACGACTTTTGTTTGAGCAGTACGGAAAAACAAGGATAATTCAAAAAGGGGCATTTCTTGAAAATGAGAATGGGTCAATGCAATTTATGGGAACGTCAATTGATGCCAGAGGAACATTTGCAGAATTTCGATTTACAACTAATATCGAAGGTCCCTTTGCATTGCTGTTGTCAACAAACGTCGTCACGTGCGGCGCCCCTCCTCCTTCAATGATAATTATACGTTCCGAAAAAGAGTAACTAATTCATCTTCATATGATTATCAGCAAGAAGATGCGAACAATAGCCAAGAAGTCCCGAAAGGCCAAAATAAAGTCCAAGCACCGAATAGACAAGCAGCCCGTACACTGCGCCCGCAAACAACGTGTGGGTAATTCCTCGATGCTTTGGCTTCAAATAAGTCATCACGATGAAGTAAAGCCCGCACATCACAAGCCATTCCTTGATGAGCAAAAGGAAAAAGTCAAACGAAAACGCACTGCATTGAAAATCGGGGCAGCTTTTCAAAAGAACAAATGCAAACAGCCCAAGAGGTAAAAAAATATTAAGAAGTTTTCGAAGCTTGCTTGTCTCGTGGTCAAGATCCGGAACAAGAGCTGAAAATGCGGAAAAAATGGCAAGCACCATAAGCATGAATTTATCGACTGGAAAAACAAAAAGAAAAACGATGATTGAAGCAAGTGCCCCTATAAGAAAGTGTACCTTAAAGTCCATTATTTCACGTTTCCATGGAGGTATATTTCGGTTACTGAGATATTCTTATTCTTTGCAACTTCCCATGAATCAGTATCTTTTTCAATTTTTGAAAAATCGCCGCCCATCCAGAAAAACATGTCGCCGTTTGGATCCTTGCCCTTCATTACCGTTGTTTTGAACCTCTGCCTTTGGAGGTTTTTATTAAACACAACTTTTGACTTTGAAACGTCCTTTGGCAAATTGATATTGAAAAAATGATCTGGCTTGAGTTTGCCGCGCAAATCCTTGATAAGTTCAACAAGCTTTGAGACGAACTCCTCCTCGTTTGGCCATGCGTCCTTTTGGCTCCAGTCTTTTTCGTGAATATACAATGAAAATGCAAGCGAGGGGATATGGTGCAATGTCCCTTGCCAGGCGGCGCCAACCGTTCCTGAAGAAAGAATGGCAGTCATTGCCGTATTGTCCCCAAAATTAACCCCGGATAAAACAAGCGTCGGCTTTGGCAGCTCGTTTGAATACAATGCAAACGAAACGCAATCTGCAGGAGTTCCTGAAAGAGTGAACACGTTATTTGATAGTTTTTTCAGGCGAACAGGCTTATGAAGCGTGAGCGCTTTGGAAACGGCCGAACGTTGTTTTGAGGGGAGGAGTGCATATGCATTCTTGTCAATTTGCTGTGCGGCTTTCAAAAGAAGTTCCGCGCCACGTGAAGGCCCATCATCATTGGTAATAAGAATTGTCATAACACAAAATCAGAAAAGAGGTTTAAGAGCATACGTCTTTAAATGCATGAATAACAATTTAAAAACACAAATGATTATGATTTAAAGTATGAAACTCCGAGCATATGCTGTCGCACTCGTATTTGCAACCGGACTTGGAAAAATGGTGGGCCAACACTATTTTGACAGACATAAAGAAATAATGGAAAGCAGAGCGACAGCCCAATTCGAAAAAATGAATGATATATGCAAAACAAACGAAGAAATTGTATTCAATCAAAACAGAAGGAAAAGCACGCTTCCTTTTAGAGAAATACCTTATGAAATGAATATTGATGGATTAAATTCACTTGCAGCAATGCACGTTGACGGGACGACAGCAGTGCTCAGATACACGTCTTATGATTTTAACGAACCGCTCCATATTGACATGGTGATTCGTGGCGTTCCAGATTGCAACGCTGAAACAAAAAACACAAAAAATGAATAAACATACCTATTTCCAAAAATAAACTATTGAGGATATGTTTGAGCACGCAAACGACGAGCAGCCTCCTCCCTGCCCGTATCTTGAAAAAATCTTGCACGATCTAGAAGAGTTCTTTGTGGATCAAACTCAAATTGAGTGCGACGGATTCCTTCTCGCGTATGTGAAACAGAAAATGTACGGTCAAATTCTTCAAGAGCCGATGCGAGAACACCCGGATAGGGGCCAAGCAAAGCAACAACTCTCTGACGCAATGGGAGTATACGATCAAAAATGCCTAAAAACTGATTTGCGACGAGGGGTTTCCCTTCTGCAACGGCAGTAAATGCGGCTGCCCGGTATAATTCACGAGACGAAGTCGGACTCACACCGCATTCGTCCAAAAGAACCGTAATACCGTATGCTTCAAGCTGAGCAATAATAGTGCGTCCGACTGGATTGCAACGAACGGGAGAATCCACTCTCCAAACGGACGGACGTTTTAATGAATACATAAAATAACTTCAATTAAAACAATTTAAAAAACTACGGATGAACCCGCACCCGGTCCCTGGGGAACAATGTTGCTTCCCGGATGTTGTCAAGGTTGCACAATTTCATCGTGAAACGTTCAAGCCCGATACTCCACCCTGCGTGTGGCGGTGCGCCCATCCTGAATGCATTTAGATAGAACTCAAAATTGTTTGGATCCAAACCTCGCTTTCGTAATTGATCTTCAAGAATTGAAGCAATGTGGATACGCTGTGCACCGGATGAAATTTCTAATCCTTTGTACATCAAATCAAATGCATGACAAGTCTTTTCATCATCCTTCATAGGCATAGAATAGAATGCACGTATTGCTGTTGGCCAATCATAGATGAAGAATAAATCATGCTTGAAAATCTCAAACATCTTCTTCTCCTGGTCCTTTGAGAAATCGTCGCCCCATTTGATTTTTTCACCGTGCTTTTGAAGCTCCTCGATGACTTTTGAGTAAGAATAACGGGGGATTTCTAAAGGTACATCAACCGAAACGCCAAGCGTTTCAAGGTCGCTTGCATTCTTTTCCTTTACGGATTTGAGCATGTGTAAAACGGTTTTTTCAAGCGCCGCCATTGCATCAAGATGGTTTGCAAAGCCCATTTCAATATCCATCTGCACCACTTCGTTCAAGTGTGCAGTGGTGTTGTGCTTTTCAGCACGGAATACGGGCTGGGTCATGTACACTTTGTCAAAACCTCCAATAACTGCCAATTGCTTGTACAATTGAGGAGACTGGACTAAAAATGCCAAATTTTCAAAGTACTGAATGGGAAATACGTCTGAACCGCCTTCGGTTGCCGCACCGGTAATGCTTGAAGTATGGATTTCGGTAAAATGCTGGTGCATGAGTGCTTCACGAAACGCATATGCAATGGTTGATTTGATGTTGAAAATCGCCGTGACTTTCTTCCTTCTTAAATCAACGTAACGGTAATCAAGGCGTGTTTCTAGTTCTGATGGAACTACTTCAAGCGGGTCAACGGGCAATTGGCGCTCAACCTTGTTAAGAAGTTCAAATGCAGAAGGAACCAATTCAAACCCGCCGGGAGCCTGCTTGTTTTCCTTCACAATTCCCGTAAATGAAACGACATCCTCACGGTTCACTTTTGCCTTCTCGATGACTTCGTTTGGCACGACTCCGGTTTTAAGAAGAACCTGCATGATGCCTGTCTTGTCGCGCACGAGTACGAATTTGAGTTTCCCTAAATCCCTAATATCGTGTGCCCAGCCTGCAATAGTTACTGGTTCTTTTGAATGGTAAGCGTCTTTGATGTAGTGAGTCCTAAACATATGCATTCACAAAATAATAGTAAATAGAAGAAAATAAAAGGAGTTATTGCTGCGTTAAGGCCAAAAGAAGATTCCGCGGCTCGCCAGTTATATGGGTACGATCAATATAATCTAATGCACCCGCACGCCTGCCCGTTCTAAGGAACATCTGAACACGCGCTTCAAATACTTGAAATTCTGAAACCCTCGTATCTGGAGGATGTAAAAGACCCGTTTGGGCTGCGACTTCCCGTACACGGTGCGCCCATGCCTCTAATCCTTCTTGTGAAAGAAGATGAACTGCCTCCAAAACCGCCGGCTTTTCAGAACTCAAAGAACCGGAAATCATTTGAAAAAGCTCTGCTGCGAATTGAAATCGGCACTCAAGGTACGCACCAACTACCGCTTCACGTAAAAGATGATCCTGGGTCGGACCCAAACGGTCAGGCCTACCAAGAAAAATAATATGGCCGGGCGCAAGATTAGAAAAACGTTCAGCTAAAACATTAAAATGATCATGCAATGCCGGCTTAACCATTTCCCGAGTAATAACTTGAATGTGTTTAAGTTGTCGCATAAATATCAATTATATGGTGAATAGACCTCTTTTTAAAAGTTTTGAAAAAGGTAAATTAATGTCAGTATACGCACGAATCATGTCCTGTTAAGGCAAGATAGCGTTCAAATGCCGCCTTAGTCAATGCTAAAGAGGCAGTGTTTATGTTTGGATGGAAATTAACGAGTGGAGCAACAATAACTTCCTTGTGTAAAATTACCTTAACTCGCTTTTCAATGTCATTAATGAGGCCAAAGGGCGAAACCGAACCCGGTGTGAGCTTCAAAACATCCATCAGAAGTTCAGGTGAGCCAAAGGAAAGTTTTTTTATACCAAGGAAAGTTTGAAGTTCCTTAAGGTTTGCCTTTACATGAGCAGGAAGAATGTAAAGGTATAATTGCCCGTTGTCACTTTTGAGGAAAAGGTTCTTGAGCGCAAGACCTGGAACGTGCTTGCAGTGAATTTCGGCTTCCTCGCAAGTAAAAACTGCAGGATGCTCAAACAATTCATAGGGAATTGAATGTTTTGCAAGATAATCAAGGACGGATTGCTTTTGCATAGGCATACTTATAATCTAAAATGTTCTTATTATTTTATGCTCGGCGACGGAAAACCATCATGGCTTAAGATTCCGTACGTTCGTACAACTGAGTTTGATCAAATCAAAGCACAGCTCAAAACCTCAAAACTCGTAACGGTTTGTGAAGAGGCGCATTGCCCCAACCTCAACGAATGCTGGTCAAAGGGAACAGCAACATTCATGGTACTGGGCGACACATGCACGAGAGGGTGCCGTTTTTGCAACATAAAAACAGGTGCTAAAGGCCAAGAAATTGATCCTTTGGAGCCAATGAAGGTTGCTTCAGCAATCAGAAAATGGGGATTGAAATACGTAGTAATTACCTCGGTTGACCGGGATGAATTACCCGACCAGGGAGCGACA